>DATAUQ010000046.1:0-15431 GCA_036268155.1 Verrucomicrobiia bacterium
AACCTGGTTCGCAGGCCGGTGGCGCAACCACCAGTTGAAGCGAGCTGAAAAGCCTCACTCGAAATCCAGACGCCGCAAGGCGCTGGACGGCCCTGCTACGAGGCCGAGAACTCCGCTTGCCGTGGAGAATGGCGTCGGGAAACTGACGGCCCCTGAAAAGGTGCGCGCCGAATGTCAGTCCGGGAAAGAGAGAGTGGCGAACTCCCATCCCCCATTTGTCCCTGTTTGACCGAAAGGTTGGGCAGGGACTTATTGTTTTCACTTTCGATGTCGTAATCTTAATCCCCTGCTCTTAATCGTAATCGTCCGGAAAACAGATTACGATTAAGATTACGAATGGAAGATTAAGAAATAATTTCTTGCGCTTGTTTCGTGTTAGGATGAAATTCTTCCCCGCAAACAAATTAACACATTTCCAATTTTATGGGACGCATCTACAACAACATCATCGAAACCGTTGGCCGCACGCCGCTCGTCAAACTCAACAAGGTCACCGTCGGCGCCGGCGCGACCATCTTGCTCAAGTGCGAATTTTTCAATCCGCTCGGCAGCGTCAAGGACCGTATCGGCGCGGCGATGATCGAGGACGCCGAGAAACGCGGCATCCTCAAGAAGGACACTGTCATCATCGAGCCCACGAGCGGCAACACAGGTATCGCGCTCGCGTTCGTCGCGGCGGCGAAAGGATATCAATTGATTCTCACGATGCCGGAAACGATGTCGGTTGAACGCCGCACGCTTTTGGCGATGCTCGGCGCGAAACTGGTTTTGACGCCCGGCGCGGAAGGAATGAAGGGCGCGATTGCGCGCGCCGAGGCGTTGGCGAAGGAAACGCCGAACTCATGGATTCCGCAGCAGTTCAACAATCCGGCGAATCCGGCCATTCACGCGAAGACCACGGCGGTTGAACTTTGGGAAGACACCGACGGCAAGATTGATATTTTAGTCGCAGCGGTTGGAACTGGCGGCACGATCACCGGCTGCGTTGAAGCCATCAAACCGAAGAAGCCGTCGTTCCAGGCCATCGCGGTTGAGCCGAAAGATTCGCCGGTGATTTCGCAGACGCTCGCGGGTCAGCCGGTCAAGCCCGGCCCGCACAAGATTCAAGGCACGGGCGCAGGATTTGTTCCGCAGAATTTGCATTTGAAAGACACGAATGGAAATCCGCAAATCGTCGAGTGCGTGCAGGTTTCCAACGACGACTCATTTGCGATGGCGCGGCGGCTGGCAAAGGAGGAAGGAATTCTGGTCGGCATTTCCACCGGCGCGAATGTCGTCGCCGCGATTGAAGTGGCCAACCGTCCGGAAAACAAGGGCAAGCTCATCGTGACGGTGGCCTGCTCGACGGGCGAACGTTACTTGAGCACTCCGCTCGCCGCCGAAGCGCGCGCGGCGGTGGGTGGTTGAACAGATAGAGTTGGCGTTCGTTATGAGTGTTCGAGAATCCATTGCTTTAGCATTCAAGGAAGTGCCGTATCCGGGCGATGATCAAATTGCATTGCATGAATGCGAAAGATGCCGTGCGTTACGAGATGATTTTCGCGGGAAATCCCCACAGGCTCTTGCGGATGAAATTTTGGAGCGAAATTGCGGCGACTTGGCATTGCTGTCTCCCGCAGCGTTTCATTATTTTGTGTCGGCATATATGCTCTACTCGTTGAATCATCCTGATTCTGAAGTTGCCTCGTTCACTTTTATGCAATTTGGCAGAGGTGGATTTGATGCCATAGACTTGGAGCGATTCTGTCTATTCAATCGTCAACAGAAGGAAGCCGTCATCGCATATCTTGGTTTTTTTAAGTCACACGAAATTGAAGGTGACGAACAAGATAATCGTGACTATCAGAACAATCTTAATTATGTTATTAAGCTTTGGGAGGAGTTGATCTTGAACGAGACGTCAGTTCCACTTTGAAAATACTTGTTGCATTCACGCGGGTTTCCGCGTAGTTAAGAGTCCGTCGAAGGTTTTGTTAGTCCCGTTTTTGCGGGACGACTTCCCAAGTTCACAAATTCAAGATTGGTTTCGGGACATATTCCGGCCTTCGCGCACACACATACTATGAGTAGTCCAGACAGCAACGGGGAGAAAATCCCCAACCACGGTTCCGGCCACTTGGAAATTTCCGAGAAGGGCTTCGGATTTTTGCGCACCGCCGCCAACCATTTTCATCCCAAGCCCACCGACATCTTCGTCACGCCCGACACCATCCGCCGCAATTTTTTGCGCGAGGGCAGCCATGTCGTCGGCACCACGCAGCCGCCGCATCGCGGCACGAGTCCGCAACTCAAGACCGTGGAAAAGGTCAACGACCTGTCGTTCGAGGATTACACGAAAGTCGTCCGCTTCGAGAATCTCACGAGCATTGACCCGATTGAAAAATTTCAGCTCGAAACCACGCCGGACTTGATCGAGACGCGCGTGATTGACCTCGTCACGCCCATCGGCAAGGGCACGCGCGGCATCATCGTCGCGCCGCCGCGCACGGGCAAGACCACCATTCTCAAGCAGATTTGCAACGCCATCACCACGAATCATCCGGAAGTTCACGCGATGGTGCTGCTGATTGACGAACGTCCAGAAGAAGTCACGGATTTCCAGCGCTCGGTGAAGGCCGAAGTCGTCGCGTCGTCGAACGACATGGATTTGGAAACGCACGTCCGGCTGTCGCGCTTCATGATCGAGCGCTGCCGCCGCATCGTCGAGGCGGGCAAGGATGTTTTCGTGCTGCTCGATTCGCTCACGCGCGTCGCCCGCGCCTACAACAGCGTTCACGGCGGCAGCGGTCGCACGATGACCGGCGGCGTGGACGCGCGCGCCTTGGAAATTCCGCGCAAGATGTTTGCCTCCGCGCGCAAGATTGAGAACGGCGGCTCGCTCACGATTCTCGCCACGGCGCTCGTGGACACTGGTTCGCGCATGGACGAATTGATTTTCCAGGAGTTCAAAGGCACGGGCAACATGGAATTGATTTTGGACCGCAAACTTTCCTACCGCCGTTTGTATCCCGCGATTGACATCCCGAAGAGCGGCACGCGCAAAGAGGAAAAACTGTTCGCGCCGAAAAATCTCGAAGCCATCCGCAAACTCCGCCGCACGATGGTGGACTTGAATCCCATCGAGGCGATGGAAACGCTCACCGCTGCGCTTAAAAAGCACAAGACGAACGACGAATTGCTGGCGAAAATGTCCGTCGGAAGCTGATTAAATTTACTGCCATGAAAACAGCCAAAGTAATTTTACTTGCTGTTGTTGGTTTGCTTCTATTGACAGATATTTGCTGGCGCATTTGGGCTTGGAGCGCTGATGCAGAACTTCGTGCTTTTTCCAATCAATTCAAATTAGAAACTTATCACACGAATAATGTTTTTGCTGTTGGAATTAAAGAAGCGAAAGATGTTTCTGCCGTCGGAATTAAAGAAACAAAAACAGGAAAATTACTTTTGATAGATTGGGATTACGGTGATGGTTTGCATCCGGGTGAATTAAGTTATTTTTCGGAAGGCACAAATGTGTTGAATGTCTATTTCCGAACGAACAAACCGCCAGTTTATAGATTTATTTTTCATGGGTCTGCAAAAAGCGAAACATGGTGGATGAATATGGGAAGTGAATCTTCTTTTACAATGCGAGTTTCGTATGACACCAACGGCAACCGCTCGAACTTTGAGATTTTGTATAACAACGCTTGGTATCCGATTGAGCGTAAAAACGAACATAATGGTTTTGTCATCAATGGGGAATGGCATCAGCTTGAATTTACAAACGATGAAGCAACGATAGAGTCTGCAACAAATCGGTAATTCAGAATGAAAATTGCCGATTTACATTCGCGTCCGCCTTTGGAGCGAATGCTGCGCATCCACCAGTCGCTGCAGTCCGGCAAATTTCCCAACGCCTCGACACTCGCCCGCGAACTGGAAGTCAGCACGAAATCCATCCATCGCGACATCGAATTCATGCGCGACCGGCTGAATTTGCCCATTGAATTTGCTTCCGGTAATAATGGTTATTTTTACAACGGCGAGGTTAGTTCGTTTCCGACGATGCAGATCACCGAGGGCGAACTCTTCGCACTCGTCGTCGCGGAAAAGGCATTGCAACAATATCGCGGCACGAGTTTCGAGAAACCGCTGTTAAGTGCGATCAAAAAAATGGAGCAGGCGTTGCCTGACACCATTTCGCTCAACCTCGCCGACATCGAACAAACCATTTCCTTCCGCACGCGCGCCGAGCAGATTCTTGATCTGAAAATTTTCGACGTGCTCGCCAAAGCCGCCGCCCGCCGCGAACAGATAGAGCTTGCCTATCGTAAGCCCGGCCAGACCAAGCCTGAAGCGCGCATCGTTGACCCGTATCATTTGGCGAACATCAACGGCGAATGGTATCTCTTCGCGTTCGACCACGCGCGCAAGGACATCCGCACCTTTGCGCCCGCGCGCATCAAATCCGTGAAGCCAACAGGAAAAACTTTTGAACGTCCGCAAAAATTCTCGCTGGAAAAAAGATTGCGCGACAGCTTCGGCGTCCACTCCGGCCAGGGCGAACACGAAGTCGTCATCCGCTTCAACCCGCGCGCTGCCGATTACGTCCGCGAAAAAAAATGGCACGAATCGCAGCAGTTGCGCGAATTGAAAAACGGCGGCGTGGAACTTTCACTAAAACTTTCCAGCCTCGCCGAAATCGAGCGCTGGGTTTTGAGTTGGGGCGGCGATGCAAAAGTTTTGAAGCCGCGCGAACTTGCGGAAGCCGTCAGACAATCCGCGAAAAGAATCTTGCAAGCCTACGTCTAAAGGTTTTATTTAAGTTGTCATTGGTGAAAACGAAACTGTCATTTGTGTTGCTGCTCATTGCGTTCAAGCTTTGTGCGCAGCCATATTCTCTTGATTGGTATAAAATCGCCGGTGGCGGCGGCACGAGCAGCAACAGCAACGGCCAGTATTCCGTCAACGGCACGATTGGTCAGCCGGATGCCAGCAGCGCGATGAGCGGCGGCAATTATTCTTTGACCGGCGGTTTCTGGAGTTTAATTGCCGTGGTGCAGACTTCCGGCGCGCCGACTTTGACCATCACTCATTCGGGCAATAATGTGATTGTTTCATGGCCGTCGCCTGCGACGGGCTTCGTCTTGCAGCAAAACGGTAACTTGAGCACGGCCAATTGGACGACTTCCAGTTTTACGGTGAACAGCAACAGCACGACGATGAGCATCACCATAACTGCGCCGACGGAAAACTTGTTTTTCCGCCTGAAGAATTGACCTGGCGCGATCGGCTTAACTTAAAATTTCAGCGCTTTCAAAATTGAATTGAGCTGGTTTCGTGTCATAATGAACTTCGTCATGCAAAAAATCATCTGTTGGTCGTTGTGCGTCCTGGCCGTGCTTTGCGCGGTTGAAACGTCGCGCGCGCAAGGCACGGCGTTCATGTATCAAGGCCGGCTGAACGATGGCGGCAGCCCGGCCACGGGAAATTATGACCTGCGATTTCAGGTTTACGACGCCGTGACCAATGGAAATGCCATCACTGTTCCGCTGACCAATTCGGCAACGGCGGTGAACAACGGTCTTTTTACAACAACATTAGATTTTGGCGCGGGCATTTTTACCGGCACGAATTACTGGCTTCAGATCGGCGTGCAAACCAATGGTTTGACCAATGCGTTCATCACGCTATTTCCACGCCAGCCGGTTTTGCCGGTGCCTTATGCGATTTTTGCGAACACCGCAAGCAACCTGCTCGGCACGCTGGCGGCGACGCAGTTGAGCGGCACATTGCCGCCGAGCGCGTTTGCCGGCTATACCAACACGGTAGCCTTGACTAACGGCGCGAATCTTTTCAGCGGAACTTTTAACGGCACGTTCACTGGCAATGGAACGAATCTGGTTAATCTGAACGCATCGCAATTGACCGGCGGCACTGTGGCCGACGCGCGACTTTCCACGAACGTGGCGCTGTTGAATGCCAGTCAAACTTTCAGCGGCGTCAATACGTTCACCAATTTCGGGAACAGCTTTCGCGGCAGTTTTTTTGGCAACGGTCTGGTCGGCTGGCTTGTCCAAACCGGCACGATGGTGCAGGCGGTGATTGACACTGGCTATGTTTTGACGAATTCACAATTAGTCACGGTCGCATTGCCGACGAACGTGAATATCGGTGACATCGTGCGCATTTCCGGCGCGGGCACGGGTGGCTGGAAAATTTCGCAAAACACCACTCAATCCGTAGTCGGCAGTTTTTCAGGTTATTCAAATTCTTATTGGACGGCGTCATCGGCATCGGCCGCAAAATGGGTTTCCATCGCATCGTCGGCGGACGGAAATAAATTAGTGGTGGCGGCGGATGATACCGGAATTTTTAATTCTGCGGATGGGGGCGCGACATGGCCAAAAGGCACCGGGTCACCAGCAGGTGCAGACGGCGTCGCCTCTTCGGCGGACGGAACCAAACTCGTGGCAGTGTATAACAAGGGCGGTCTGGGCGGCAACATTTATATTTCCGCGAATTCGGGTGCCACCTGGAATTTACAAAGCAGCGCGCCGACGACAAATTGGTGGTCGGTCGCCTCTTCGGCGGACGGCAGCAAATTAGTAGCGGTGGTCAACGGCGGCAGAATTTATAAATCCGCTGATTCCGGCGTGACCTGGACGCCGCAAACAAGTTCACCCTCCGCTCCGGCTTGGAATGCGGTCGCATCCTCGGCAAACGGCAGCAATCTGGTCGCCGTAGTTCGAGGCGGCGGCATCTACACGAATTCAGGCAACAGCTGGACGGCAACCAGCGCGCTCACCAAGAATTGGATTTCTGTCACCTCTTCGGCGGACGGCAGCAAATTGGCGGCGGTGATTATAGGCGGTGGCATTTATACTTCCGGCAATTTTGGCTCGACTTGGACGCAACAATTAAATGCGCCCGCCACCAACTGGCTTTCAATTGCCTCTTCAGCCGACGGCGGCAAATTGGCGGCAGTTGTTGATGGCGGCGGCATTTATCTTTCAAGCAACTTTGGCGTAACCTGGACACAACAACCCAACGCGCCGGTCGCCAATTGGCAGGGTATTGCCTCTTCAGCCGACGGCACAAAATTGGCGGCGGCAATTAACAACGCTACAACCACATCGCCTCCGGTCGGCATTTATCTTTCCCAAGCAGCCATGCAAACATCGAGCATGACGGGCACCAACGGGTTTATTTCTGGCGGGCAGGGAACGGCGGTGGAACTGCAATACATCGGCAACGGACAATTCATGCCCGTCAGTTCGGCGGGAACGATTTGGGCGAACTGAAAAACCGTTCAAACGCCTTTGAATTTTCCCGACTGGCGCAGAAATTTTTTGGGGTTCGAGAAAATCACTTTTTCAATCGCGTCGGCAAGATGTCCGCGCTTTTTCATTTCCAAAGCCGTCTTCGGAACCGCCAACGGATCGCTCACGCCCCAGTCGCACGCGCTGTTCATCCAGATTTTTTCGCTGCCGTAAATTTCCAAAATGTCAATCGCGCGCGCTGGCGTGCATTTCGTTTCGGGATAAAGCGTCATGCCCGCCCACATTCCGCAGTCCAAAACCATCTCAACCGTGTGTTCCTCGACGTGATCAATGATGACGCGCTCCGGCTGGATTCGCTTGTCATTTTTCAAAACGTCGAGAATCAATTTTGTGCCCTTAAGTTTGTCTTCGAGATGCGGCGTGTGGACTAAAATCAATTGATTGAATTTCGCGGCGAGTTCGACCTGCATTTCCAAAACGCGCAATTCGTTCCGCGAATTTTTGTTCAGCCCGATTTCGCCGATGCCGAGAACATTTGGCCGATCCAGAAATTTTGGAATCAATGCGATGACTTCTTCCGCAAGCTTCACGTCCTCGGCTTCTTTTGAATTGATGCAGAGCCAGCAGAAATGTTTCAGGCCGAACTTCGCCGCGCGCTTGGGTTCGTGTTCCGTGAGTTGGGAAAAGTAATCGAAAAATCCGGCGGCCGAACTTCGGTCGAAGCCAGCCCAAAATGCGGGTTCGCAAACGGCCTCGCAACCCGCGAGCGCCATGCGCTCGTAGTCGTCCGTTGTGCGGCTGACCATATGTGCGTGTGGTTCGATGTATTTCATTTTGGAAAGTTATCCGCAGATTACGCCGATTTTCGCAGATTCTGTCTGGCAGAAAATTTATCTGCGCGAATCTGTGAAATCTGCGGACAATATGCTCCGGTTGCGCCTTTCCCGGCGGCTTTGGCAATCGGTTCCGTCGTCAGATCGCTGAACGCGAGGAGAACTTTTTTGGCTTTTCCCTTTTTATTGCCGTTCAATTCGCCGAGCGCGGCGCGAAAGGTTTTCAGGCGGAAATCATCCTTTGCTTGCCGCGTCGAAGCTGAAGGTGAAGAAGGGCTGTCCGCGCGCTCCACGCGGTCGAGAAAGGCGGCGAGTTCGATGAGCTTGTGGCGCGCGTCGAGAAAATAGAGGTCGAGAATTTGTTGCCGTGTCATGGCTGCAACATTCTAATTCAAGAACCAATTTTGCAAGAGCTATGTTTCTTGATTTGCCGGCTGACGAATTTCCCAATGAATCCGCGCGCTTTGCCCGCCGGGAAATTCTAAATCCAGCATACGTCGCCACTTGTGGTGGTGCAAGTGATGAACGCAAGAAGAGTTGACGTGCTGCGATTGCTCGGAATTTCTTCTCACGAATAAATTCCGTTTGTAATTGGAAATTGCAAACAGCAGATTTACCGTTGACAGGGAAGTCCCGCTAACATAGCCTATGGTTATCATATGAAAGCAAAGACGGAAACTCATCCGAAATGCTTTGAAAATCGCTTAAAGGCCTTCACTTTGATCGAACTCCTCGTAGTCATCGCCATCATCGCGATTCTGGCGGCGATGTTGCTTCCGGCTTTGGCAAGGTCAAAATTAAAAGCGACGCAAGCGGCCTGCATTAACAATCAAAGGCAGCTCGGCCTTGCTTTCAATATGTATTGCGACGAAAACTCGGATCGAATCATACCCATGGCCGATTACAATACTGGCACGATGATAAATTATGCCGGCGGTTTTTGGGGAGGTCCCGGTGGTCCAACTTTAACGGGAAGCACTCCGGCAGCTTGGACGGCATCCTTGCAAAATCAATTAACGACAAGCAATCCTCTTTACCGATATGCTCCTAATCCGGCTGTTTATGAATGCCCTAGTGATTTGCGATATAATCAACTCACACTGGCAAAAGGCTGGGCGTATGGCTCTTATTCGAAAACTCAAAATGTGGGTGGCGAACCTTACAACTCTTTCTGGGGCGCTAAAGACACTTTTAGGACGCTGTCATCTATCAAGGCACCTTCGTCAACGTTTATTTTTATAGAAGATGGAAGTGTCACCACCAAAGGATACTGTCTTGGAACATGGAACGTGGACTGGAGCGCGGGCAGTTCGCCGCCTTTTAGCTGGGTTGATGCTCCGGCCATATATCATGGAAATGTCGGCACTTTTGCATTTGCAGATGGCCATGCGGAAGGCCATAAATGGATTAGCAGCAGTTTGATGGCCGCCGGGTTGGCTGCGGCTCAAGGCATCTCGCAGGGTTTCACCGGGGCAGATCAGGACAACAATTATATTATTCAAAATTATCGTTTTCCCGGCTGGAATTATTGACGTTCTCATTGGATTGATTGTCATATTTTAATCCTTCACCTGAAATGACAGTCGGCCTGGCAACGACAATCGATTTTTCCGCTTAAGCCGCTTTGATTAATAATAAGTTTTTTCTGGAATTATGCACTTCACAGACGAGAGCATCGGGTTCAATTTTTAATCGTATTGGACGATGACCGGCAATCCTTCAGGATTGGACATGCCTTGGCCGCGCAGAAAGTAAATATGGCTGTAGCCCAGTCCGCGCAACCCAACAAACCATTGCGGACCACGGTCACGGAATTGTTCGCCTACTTGCGGCTCGGTGTAATTTTCGAGAATAATCACGGCAGTCTCATGTTGTTGAAGGGAACGCGCCTGCGCCAGAAGTTTGTCATTTGCCTCGTTTGAAGAGACGGTTGGCTGCAGCATCTGGCACGTGCTGCTATCCAAAGATTCAATGACAAGCATCGTATCGTCGGCCTTGTGAAATGCTATCGGCGGCTGCGGCGTGGCGCAGGAAGTTAAAAAAATCGGCAGCGCCAAAAGAACGAGCAAAATATTTTTTTCCATATGGCTATGGCATGAGCAATTTCTGTTCCGGCTCAAATTGAAACCAAACCGCGTTGGAATTGTGCGGCGGTGTCCCAAATAATGACGAATCCAAATTTTCTTCAGTCGGACGCAGGACTCGATCATGCCAGTTTAGGGAAAAATTCTTTCGCGGTCTGGCAAGTTGCCGCGCTCAATTCATCAAGCGAACACAATTTGGTTTGTGCGATGGCTTCGGAAATTTCCTTCACATAAGCCGGTTCGCAGCGTTTACCGCGATACGGCACGGGCGCGAGATACGGACAGTCCGTCTCCAGCATGAATTTGTCCAGCGGCGCGGCGGCCACGCAATCGCGGACATTTTGTGCGTTCTTGAACGTGACGATGCCAGTGAAGCTGACGAGCGAGCCGGTTTCAAAAACTCTTTTCATTCGTTCGACCGTTTCGCCGAAGCAGTGAAAAACGCCGCGCGTTTTGCCAATGAACGGTTTCATCTGCAAAATGGTGTCGTCAAATGCACCGCGCTGGTGGATAACGCAATTCAATCCGAATTCGGCGGCGATTTCCATCTGTTGCCGGAAAATGTCGGCCTGTTTTTGTTTGTAACGCGCGTCGTCGGTTGGGTTGAATTCAGATTTTTCGCTCGGCAAATGGTGATAGTCCAAACCTGTTTCACCAATCGCGACGACTTTTGGATGTCTGGCAAATTCGCGCAAGGCAGGACGCAAATCGTTCGGCGCTTTTTCCGCCTCGGTCGGATGCCAGCCGACGGCGGCATAAACCGAAGGAAATTTTTCGGCCAAACGAATCGCGCGTTCGCTGCTGTCCAAAGTCGTGCCGATGGAAATTATTCTTTCGATGTCGGCGGTTTGCGCGCGCACGATGACTTCCGGCAAATCCGGCGCGTAGTCGGGATAATCAAGATGTGCGTGCGTGTCGAAGAAGATGGCCATTAAAATACAAGTTTGGCCGGTGCGTTCGTGACAGTGTTTTTTTGCCGGAGCGCGGCCAGTTTTTCAGAAATGGAATTTCTGCCCGGATAATCCGGCGATTCAGCCAGCAAGCTTTCGTAATTTTCAACCGCCTCGTCAGTGCGGTTTTGCGCCAGAAGTTTTTCGCCGAGAGCGAGACGGAGACGGATGCGTTGTTCTGGCGAAGGATTTAGC
This sequence comes from Verrucomicrobiia bacterium, assembly GCA_036268155.1. Taxonomy (GTDB): domain Bacteria; phylum Verrucomicrobiota; class Verrucomicrobiia; order Limisphaerales; family UBA11358; genus UBA11358. Next base: position 11,328 of record DATAUQ010000046.1, read on the forward strand.
TTCAGCGCGCTCTGATAAGTTAAAATCGCCGAAGACGGTTTGCCCTGCGCATCATAAAGGTCGGCCAGTTTTTCGGTAAGCACGGCGCTGTTAGTCGTCAGATCGAGATTTTCAAGCAGGCTGGAAATTTGGGCCATGCGCGCGCCATGCACCAAACCCAGATTGGCGAGCTGCAGGAAGGACCATTCAAGCAACGGACTGTGCTCGCGCGAAAGTTGCGCGTGCAAAAGCTGCGGCGATTTTCCGAACGGGCGGTAAAGCGGATCGCCGATGACCGTCGTCTGCCACGACAACGCGGGTTGCGACGCCCAGGCGGCTTCGCCAAATGTGCTGCCCGCGCCGAACAATTCCATAAAAACCGCGACGTTTGGCGTGGCGGCAAGATACGGTTCATACACGCAGCCCATCGTGCAGGTCGCGCCTTTGGCGAGCAACGGGCCGCACCAGTTTGCGGTCGCGCTGCGGATGGTATTGGCGCTGTAAGATTGAAGATGATATGCAAACGCGCCGGGCATGAATTCAACTTTTGGCAATGCGAACGGACCGGAAACATTGCCGTCATACCAGCCGCAATAAATCGCGATCTGGCTCATGGGGAAATCGGCGGAGAAAGTTTCCGGCTTGTCGTCAACCACCGTTTCAAATCCAAGCTGCCTGGAAATTTTCGCGGCGGCAAGAATCCATTGGTCGCCTGAAAAATAACTGTTGGTCGCTTCCAATCCGCGCGCGTCGAAATAAGCGCGGCCCCACAATCCGTCGCGCTCGGCTTGCAACGCTTTGTCCACGAGTCCGCGTGCGATCTCCGGCGTGGGACCGTCAAGCCGCGCCACCAACAGGATTCCATTGGTGGGATTTAACAACGCGACATTGGTCGTGCCGTAAAGCCAGTTTGGAAATGGCCCGGTCAGCGGAAATTCCATCTGCAACAACGGCAGCCACGACAATTCGGAATCCACGGCTGCTTCGTTGCGCCGCAATTCTGGCTGCATTTTTTCCGCCGCAACTTCGTGGATGCCGGGATCGGACGCAATTTTCAACGGCACGCCGTAGCACAAAACCGCGTAACGAATTTTTGAGGCGACCACTTTGCGGACGGCGCGGTCCGGCTGGTTGTTCGTTCCCGGATAAAAAGTCATCGCCAGTTTCCAGAGGTCGTCTTTTTCCAGCTTTTTTTCGAGCGGCCTCTGAAGTGAATCGCGGAATTCCGCGCGCGACATCTCTTCGTTGGTCGTCATTGGGAAACCGTAGATTTGTTTTTCGGGAACTTGCCGCACTTGCGCGTAATGTTCGGCAATGGCCTTGGATTGCGGCACGCGTGAATTATAAATGACAACGACTTCATCGCCGCCCGCGCGAAGCAAAAACGGCGCGAGCGCCCAAATTAAAACTGCGAGCCGGATAAAAATTATTTTCATGTGCTGGTATTTGACCTTTGATCCGGCAAATCATTGCAAAAATTTAATTTTCACTCGTCACTTTCAATCCGTCCCACGCAAATGCCACACCCGGCGGCAATTCCGCCTGCGCCTTGTCGTGGTCGTAATCATGCGTCAGGTGCGTGAAAAAAATCCTTGGCGCGTTGATGCGCCGCGCCGCCGTGAGCGCCTCGTCCAGATTCATGTGAGTCGGATGCGGTTTTGGACGCAGCGCATCCAGCACGGCGATTTCCACGCCGCGAATTTTTCCCATTGCATCGTCGGGGATTTCCTTGCAGTCGCTCAAATACGCCAACCGTTTTTTCCCGTTTTGCACAAAGAGATAACCGTTCGTCGTCATTGCGCCGTGCGGCAGTGGGAGGGGAACAATTTCCAGATCGCCGAGGGTGAACGGCGCGTCAACGATGTGCGGTTCGGGAATGAAATAACCCTTCGGCCACGGGCCGTCGTGAAAAGCGTAAATGAAAACGCGCTTGAGCGCGGCCATTGTTTCCGCGTTCGCATAGATTGGCAGCGCCTTGCCGCCGCGCAAATCGCAGAAGCGGCGGCAATCGTCCAGTCCCATGATGTGGTCTGCATGGGCGTGCGTGAAAACCGCTGCGTCAAGCCAGCGGATGTTTTCGCGCAGCATTTGCGTGCGAAAATCCGGCGTCGTGTCCACGACGAATTTGACTTTTTCCGTCTCGACGTAAATTGAAGGCCGCGTGCGCCAGTTCTTCGGGTTCGCCAGAAATTCCGGTGGATACTCCAAACCGATCAGCGGCACGCCTTGCGAAGTGCCGGAGCCGAGAAACGTGAATGAAAACGACATGGTTAAAATTTTCTTTTGCCGAACCGTCCCGCAACCGTCAAATTCAGCGCGACGAATTTAACCATGTTGACGACGCTCCGCATTAAAAACCTCGCGCTCGTGCCGGATTTGACGCTCGAACTCCAGCCCGGCTGCAACGTCATCACCGGCGAAACCGGCGCAGGCAAGTCCATCATCATCGGCGCGCTCAACCTCGTCCTCGGCGAACGCGCCGACCGCTCGCTCATCCGCAGCGGCAGCGACAATTGCTCCGTCGAGGCCGTGTTCGACGTGAAAAAACTCCGCGCGCCGCTGAAAAATTTCCTGGAAGAGAACGGCCTTGAACCCTGCGACGAAAATCAACTCGTCCTCAAACGCACGTTCACCAGCGCGGGGACAAACCGCCAATTTGTCAATGGCTCGGCTACAACTTTGAATGTTCTCGCGACGATTGGCGAATGGCTAGTGGACATGCACGGCCCGCACGACCATCAATCTCTTTTACATCCCGCGAAGCAACTTTTGATTTTAGACGCATTCGGAAAATTGGAAAAGGAGCGCGAAGCGTTTGGCGAATTGGTTCATCGCCGCACGATTTTGGAAAATGAAAAAACTGCGCTCATCATTGACGAAAAAATATACGCGCAGCAATTGGACTTGCTCCGTTTTCAAGTTCAGGAAATCTCCGCCGCGCGATTGCACCCGGATGAGGAAAAATCCGTCGAGGAAAATTTCCAGCGCGCCAGCAATGCTGCCAAACTTTTGCAATTAAGTCAGGCCGCGTTGGATATGTTGAGCGAAAATGAAAATTCATTGCTCGCGCAGTCGGGCGTGATTGCCCGCACGTTGCAGGAATTGCAGCGCACGGATTCGGGCGCAGCCAGCCTCGTTGAATTGCAATCGCAAGCCGTCGGCGCGTGGCGCGAGTTGCAATCGGAACTTTCACGCTACGCGGAGAAAGTGGATGTTGATCCCGCGCAACTTCAGCAACTCGAAGAACGGCTCAATCTCATCCATTCGCTCAAACGCAAATACGGCGTGACGCTCGCTGAAGTCATCGCGTTCGGCGACGACGCGAAACAGAAATTGCAATCGCTCGAATCACGCGATGTGGAACTGGCGCGATTGAACGCTGAATTACAAAAACTTGGCACTGAAATTTTGAGCGCGGGCAAAAAACTTTCCGAAGCGCGTCGCAAGGTGATTCCGCAACTCGCCAAAGCCGTTGGCAAACAGCTCGCCGATCTCGGCTTCAAGCAGAGTAAATTTGATGTGGAGATTTCTACGGCGGAAATTTCTTCATCGGGTTTGGACGCGATTGAATTTCAATTCGCGCCGAATTTGGGCGAGCCAGCCAAATCGCTCCGCGCCATCGCGTCCTCCGGCGAAATGGCGCGCGTGATGTTGGCGCTCAAAACCGTGCTCGCGGCGGAAGACGAAATTCCAGTTTTGATTTTCGACGAGGTGGACGCGAACGTCGGTGGAGAAACGGCCAACGCGGTGGGCGAAAAGATGAAGCAGATCGCCGCGCAGCGACAGGTGTTGTGCATCACGCATCTCCCGCAAGTGGCCGCGCCCGCCGCTGCGCATTACGTCGTGACCAAGCAGATCCGGGATGGCCGCACGATTTCGGAGATTGCCTTGCTGACAAAAAAGGAGCGCGTGACCGAACTGGCGCGGATGTTAGGTGGTCAATCCGAAGCCGCACGGAAACACGCCGAAGCGTTGTTGAAATAAGCGTCGTCGGTTTAGTTTTTGAAAGATTGACACGGATTCGCGACTTTTCTAGCTTCTTCCGGCAAAGACCAAACGCTTTGCCCCGAATGAAAGTTCGGGGATTTTTGTTGCCGAAACGCGGCACAATTCAAAGAAGTAACG
>DATAUQ010000047.1:0-36567 GCA_036268155.1 Verrucomicrobiia bacterium
GACGAGCAGGCGCTTGAGATAGAGTTCCAGCGCGATGCGCAGGTAAAAATCGCAGCCGAGCGCGTTGTGATGGGTCTTGAAGGGTTGCGCCGCCGCGCCGCCGGGAATCGCCTGCATCATCGGCGTCTCGACTTCCACAAAGCCGCGCGCGTGCAGAAAATTCCGAATCTCGCGGATGATTTCGCTGCGCTTGAGAAAAACGTCCTTCACTTCCGGGTTCGCCATCAGGTCGAGATAGCGCTGGCGATAACGGATCTCGGTGTCTTCGAGTCCGTGCCATTTTGCGGGCGGTGGGCGCAGGGCTTTGGAAAGAATCGTGAACGATTCGATCTTGACGCTCGGCTCGTTTGTCTTCGTGCGAAAAAGCGTGCCGGTCGCGCCGATGAAATCGCCGAGGTCGAGATGCGTGAAAATGTCCCAGCTTCCTGGCATTTTTTCTTCGAGCGCATTTTTTTGCGCGTAAATCTGGATGCGTCCGCTTTGGTCGCGCAAATCAATGAACATGGATTTGCCCATTTCGCGGTGCGCGGTGATCCGTCCGGCGATGGAAACTTGGGCGTGTTCGGCGAGTTCGCCCTTCTCAAATTTCGCGCGCGCCTCGCCGCAGCCGATGGCGGGCGTGAACTTGTTTTTGAACGGGAAAATATTTTTTGCCTCGAGCGCTTTGAGTTTCGCCCGACGTTGTTCGATCAATGAATTCGTGTCGTCCATCAGAGTCGCAAAAGTTAATCAGAAAACGCGGCGGGAATCCAAGAAATTGATTTTCAGCCACGGATGAAACACGGATTGAACACAGATAAAGACATCCGTAGATTTCGCAGATTCACGCAGATGAATTCCCGCAAAGCTTTTCTGCGAAAATCTGTGTAGTCTGCGGACAAACCGTTTTCATCCGTGTTTCATCTGTGTTCAATCCGTGGCTAAAGTTTTTTCATGCCGTCGCCGCCAATTTGCTCTCGGCGGCTTCCCATTCGGGCGTGGCTTGTGCGAGACGTTCCTGGACGTGCGCGAGTTCGCGATTGATTTCTTGGGCGCGGCCGGGCTTGTTGTAAGTCTCCGGATTTTCCAGTTCGGCGGTCAGTTCCGTTTGCTTCGCTTCGAGTTCCTGGATTTCTTTTTCCAGTTTGTGAACCAATTGTTGCTGCGCTTTTTTTTCGCCGGAGCGTGCTTGACGTTGTTGCGCTTCGAGACGTTTTTGTTCTTTGCGATCAACTTTCACCGTTGGCGCGACTTTATGAACCGAATGATTGGGACTCGAATTGCTCAATCCGCCGTTGTTGGTTCCGCCGGAAGTCAAAGCGGCGCGCGCGGACGACGCCTTGGTTTTGTCCAAATAATATTGATAGCCGCCGGGATAATGCGTGAGCTTGCCGGCGTTGACGTGGACGACGTGGCCGGACAGCGCGCGGATGAAATAAACGTCGTGGCTGATGAAAACCAGCGTGCCTTTGAATTGCTTCAGCGCATAGACCAACGCGTCAATGCTCGCCATATCGAGGTGCGTCGTCGGTTCGTCCATGAGCAAAAGATTTGGCGGATCGAGTAGCAATTTGACGAGCGCGAGCCGGCTTTTTTCGCCGCCGCTCAAGACGCTGACTTTTTTGAAAACGTCATCGCCGCGAAACAGAAAACTGCCGAGCAGTGTGCGGATGGATTGCTCCGTCACGCGCGACGGCGTGTCCATCGCCTCTTCAAAAACGGTGCGCGACTCCTGCAACATCTCAACGCGATATTGTGAATAATATCCGGCCTTCGCATTGTGGCCGAGCGTTCGCACGCCGGATTGCGGCACGACAACACCCGCGAGAATTTTCAGCAACGTGGATTTGCCCGCGCCATTCGGGCCGACAAGCACGATGCGCTGGTCGCGTTCCGCCAGAAAATCCATGCCGCTATAAACAATATTTTCGCCGTAAGCAAAATGAATATTTTCGAGCGTGATTACTTTTTGCCCACTGCGCTGCGGCTGCGGAAAACTGAAGCCGATCTTGCTCGTGTCGTTGACCGGCGCTTCGATTTTTTCCATCCGGTCAATCTGCTTGAGCTTGCTTTGCGCCTGTGATGCCTTGCTGGCCTTGGCGCGAAAACGGTCGGCGAATTCCTGCAACCGCGCGATGTCGCGCTGTTGATTTTTGTAGGCGGCGAGCAATTGCTCCTCGGCGGCGGCGCGTTGCACGAGAAAATCATCGTAGTTGCCGCGATAACGGTTGAGCTTGCTCGAACGGATTTCCACGATGCCGCTGACGATGTGATTGAGAAATTCGCGGTCGTGCGAGATGACCACGATCGCGCCGGGATAGGTCGTGAGATATTCCTGAAACCACAACAACGCTTCGAGGTCGAGATGGTTCGTCGGTTCATCGAGCAGCAGCAAATCCGGTTCCTGCACGAGCAACCGCGCCAGATGCGCGCGCATGACCCAGCCGCCGCTCAATTCGCGCGCCGGACGGTCAAAATCTTTTTCGCGGAAACCGAGGCCGGACAAGATCTGTTTCGCCTTCGCGTCGAGCTGATAGCCGCCGAGTTCGTGAAAGCGGTTGTGCGCGTCGTCGTGAATTTCCTCGACGTGATCTGCGGCGACATGATGGTCTGAATCCCACGCGAGAATTATTTTTCGCAACTTCGCAAATTCCGGCGTGATCGCCGTGGCCAATTCCAAAATCGTTTCATCGCCGACCGGCGCGCTTTCCTGCGGCAAGTAGCCGAGCACGACGTTCCGTTCCTTCATCACCTTGCCGGAGTCCGCCTCTTCGTCGCCAAGGATGATGGAAAAGAGCGTGGACTTCCCCGCGCCGTTCGGGCCGACCAGCCCGATGCGGTCCTCGCGGTTCAACTGCAAGGTCACGTCGTCGAACAGAACGCGCCCGCCGTAAGCCTTGCTGATTTCTGAAAGCGTCAACATCGAAACGGCAGCTTAACCTAAATTCACAAGCGAACACAAGGAGATGCGGGAAAGAGTATAACGAATAAATCATTTCGGGACTAAATGATTATCTTCCGCCAACCTGTATTTTCAAATCTACATTCAAATTGGTGTCAGTGGAAATGTCCGGCTGTTGTCCAATGACGATAAAAATTTGCTTTAAGGCATCAGAAATATCTTCATCTGGCGAGGATTTGACAATTATTTTAACGCCTGAAATCACGACGCTCATATTGTTCACAGATGAAACTTTATTTGAACCCTTAAATTCAAATATGCCTACAAGCTGTCCGGCCAATTTTGTTGGCTCATCTTCACGGGAATCAATTTCAACATTCACGGATATTGGTTTTATAAATTCCAATTTCTCAATAATTCCAAATGCTGCATTATTTGAGATCAAACGACTTTTTGGCATTTTGGCTTCAATATCCTGTGCTTGTTGACTGGCTGTTTTCGCATCGCCAGCAAATTGCTTTGCCGAATCCGCGTTGGCAGATGCTTCAGCTAATTCAATTTTAAGTTGGAAATTGTTTGATCGAGACTGTTCAAGTTCTTTTTCAACCTCGGCACGCGCCAAATCAAATTTTTTAGATTGTTCAATTGCAATTCCCGCGTCTTTTCTTGCATCACCAGCTTCTTTATTTAAGCGGGCATCTTCTCGGTCTGAAATTCGCTTTGCCGCATGGTCGCCGAGAAATTCCATCGCCAATCCGACAACAACTAGAAACCAACCAATTTTCTCAATCTGGAGTTTCCGAGCGTTTTCTTTCCGGGGAAATTTTTTGAAGTGTTCAACGCCTTCTATTATTACACCGATGATTACTATGATGAATCCAATAGCTGCGAAAGCTTCCCAAAAGATGAGCCAAAATGCGTCTGAAGAACTCATACAAGTGTTTTGAATAGTTGCAATCCATACGAAATTGCGTTCCAACCTCTGCAAAATCAAGCTGCGAGTTTAATTTCATTTAGCTACGGGTCGCTGTTGCTGAAACAATTTAGTTTTCATGCCCGCGAAATTTTTCCACACTGTCAAAACTCATGGGCGCACAATGGAAACAAGCCGGGCGCGAAATCAACGCGCACAAAAAAGGCCAGATGGTCGTCAAGCTCGTCCGCGAAATCATGGTCGCGGCCAAGCTCGGCGGTGCCGACCCCGACCTCAACGCGCGCCTGTTTGTCGCCGTCGAGAAGGCCAAGAAATCTTCCGTCACCAAGGACACCATCGAGCGCGCCATCAAAAAGGGCGCGGGACTCACGGACGAAAAAGTGGTTTATGAAACGGTCGTCTATGAAGGTTTCGCGCCGCACAAAGTTCCCGTCGTCGTGGAATGCCTGACGGACAATCGCAATCGCACCGCGCCGGAAATCCGCAATCTGTTCAAGGCCGGTTCGATGGGACAGCCCGGCAGCGTCGCGTTTTTCTTCAATCATCTCGGTGTCGTCGAGGCCACGCACGCGGACGCGAACCGCGACGCGGAGGCCGACGCGATTGAAGCCGGCGCGCAGGAAATCGAGCCGCTCGAAGCCGCTGAAATTCCCGCCGGACAAAAGGGCTCGCGTTTTTTGACGGAGATAAAAGATTTGGATCACGTTTCAAAAGCGTTGAAGGCGGCGGGCTGGAACGTCATCGCCTCGGAGATGCGCTACGTCGCCAAGGAATTCCGCGAAGTGGACGCCGCCGCGCACAAGGATGTCGTGGATTTTCTCAACGCGCTTGACGACCACGACGACGTGCATCACGTCTATGCGGCGATGAAGTGATTCAGTTCTTCACCGGCGCGTTCGTTGAAGTTGCGCCCGCCTTGATCAGGCCCGCTTTCACGAACGGTTCGAGATATTGGCCGTAGCCTGCCTTTTCCATTTCTTCCACCGGAATGAATTTCAGCGACGCCGAGTTGATGCAATAACGCAAGCCGCCTTTGTCCGCCGGGCCGTCGTCAAAAACGTGGCCGAGATGCGAATCGGCGGCCGTGGAGCGGACTTCGGTGCGGCTCATGCCGTAGGAATTGTCGGTGTGCTCGACCACGTCTGTTTTATTGAGCGGCACGCTGAAACTCGGCCAGCCGCAGCCGGAATCAAACTTGTCCAGCGAGCTGAACAGCGGCTTGCCCGACACGATGTCCACATAAATGCCCGGCTTGTGATTGTCGTCGTATTCGTTTTGAAACGGCGGTTCAGTCGCCGCGTTTTGCGTGACGGCAAATTGCATCGGCGTCAATCTCTTCTTCAATTCCGCTTCGCTTGGCTTTTTGAAATCGCTCATGTTGGTTGATTGATAAATTTGGTTGGTTGAAATTTCTGTTGGTTGCGCGCGACCCGCATTGTGAACTGCGGCAAAAATGCCCGCCGCCAGCAATGTTGCTGCCGCAATGCCCGCAATTTTTATCGGTTGCATATTGTTCTGACTGTTTTGCGGCAGCTTCCGTTCAATTCCCCGCCATCGCGCGTCCGGCAATCCAGCCGGTCGTCCACGCCGCCTGAAAATTAAACCCGCCCGTGATTCCGTCAATGTCCAAAACTTCGCCCGCGAAAAACAGTCCGGGACAAATCTTGCTTCCCATCGTCTTGAAATTGACTTCGTTCAACTTAACGCCGCCGCAAGTCACAAATTCATCCTTGTTCAGACTTTTCCCAGTCACAGAAAATTCCGAGCGCAATAATTGATTGATGAGCTTATGTTGCGCCGCGCCCGAAAGCGCCGCCCAGCGCGTGTCGCGCGCAACGCCGGATGCAATCACGAGTTGCTCCCAAAGTCGCGCAGGCAACGGCGCGATTGGAAAATTGACGATCAATTTTGCAGGCTGCGATTTTCGCCTCACCTGAAATTCCGCCGCGAGTTTTTCATCGCTCAAATGCGGCAGCCAGTTTATTTGCAGCGGAAAATTGTAATTTCTTTCATGCAACTCTCTCGCGCCCCACGCGGACAAACGTAAAATCGCCGGGCCGCTCAAGCCCCAGTGCGTGAGCAGCAGCGCGCCGCGCTCGCGAAGTTTTGTTTCAGGAACAGACGCTTCCACATTTTCTACCGAAACTCCGGCGAGTTCGCGCAGCCAGGGAATTTCAACGTGAAATGTGAACAGCGACGGCACGGGTGCTTCGAGTGAATGGCCCAGTGAAACTGCCAATTGTCCAAGCGCAGGCGTCCGACAGCCGCCAATCGCGAGCAGCAATCTATCGCAAAATAAAATTTCACCATTGGAAAACGTGAGTTCAAATCCGCCGCCGGATTTTTTGGCGGCGCTTTCGACGCCGCAATTGGTTTTCAGTTTGACCCCGGCTTTTTGCGCGGCGTTAAGCAGGCAATCAATGATCGTTTGCGAGGAATCCGTCGCGGGAAACATCCGTCCGTCACTCTCAATTTTCAATTTCACGCCACGACTTTCAAACCATGCGACGGTGTCGCTCGCCTGAAATTTTCCGAACGCGGAAATCAGCGCGCGTTCGCCGCGCGGAAAGCGCTTGGAAAATTCACGCGCGTCGAAATCGGCATGAGTGACATTGCAACGTCCGCCGCCTGAAATTTTTACCTTGGAAAGAAATTGAGAGGTTCTTTCGAGAATGAAAATTTCCGCATCGGGCCGCGATTCCGCGCAGGCGAGCGCGGCAAAAAAGCCCGCCGCACCGCCGCCCACGATTACGATGCATTCTGGATTCATCCGTGCAAAAATAGCAGACGCACCGGCGGCGTCACATATGAAACCAGTTGTAGGGATTCGGAAAAACCGGCCAGTCAATGATGATTTCGGTGGCGAGCATGAAGAGGATGATTGCGGCGAGAACGGAAAATTTTACCGCGTTCCCGAATTTTTTAAGCGCTTGATCCAACCCAAAGGCGAACAGCAGCAGAAATGGAATCAGCGCGCCGAGCATCAGCCGGCCGGAAGTGAAATAGGGATGTTCGGTTGATGGATAAAAGCAATCTTGAAAATCGTAGATGATGGAAAGAAAACCGAGGAACGCGATGGCGGCGGTGAAACATCCAAAGCCAAACCAGAGCGCCTGACGCTGCGGAGCGGTCGCGGTTTTGGATTTAGGCAAAAGATTCAATAGCGCGATGCCAATGAAAACAACGGATGACACAAAATAAATCTCGTTGACCGCCGGCAGGGACAGCGGCTGGCGACGCCATAAAAATTCGCCCTGCCAGAAAGTCGCCATGAGTCCCGACAAAAATGTCCACAGGCCGTTCGGCGTGAAAATCGGGTGATGCCACCATTCGGCGAACGGCTTGTGCGTCCAGCCAAGGAATTGGATTTTCGCCGTCGTGCCAGTGAAGTCGCCGAAATTGGATTTGCACCACGCAAGCCACGCGGCCATCGGCACTGCGGCGCACAAGACGACCGCAAGTAGCGACGGAAATGCTGCGCGAAATTTTCCAGTTCGGGCCAGTTGCCATGCTTTGAATAAGATTGCCGCCGCCGAAACAGCCAATAGCGGCAAGTTGCTGATCTTCGTCAGGAAAGTTGCGGCGAGCGCCAAACCAGCGGCGGTTCCCAGCCGGACACCGGGAATTTCCACACGTAAAAATTTCACGAGGCAGATGAACGCCGCCCCGAAACAGAGCGGTGAAAGCACGTCATTTTGGATCGAGTAAAACGCGGTCTGTGGAATGAACGCAATCAGCGCGGGAACACTGATTTGCAAAAATTTATTTTCAGGAAACACGAGCCGTGCCGCCAAATATCCGATCCAGACCAGCGTGACGATGAAAATGATGTTCAGGAAACGAAGCCAATAAAGTAGAAATCCGTCGTGCAATCCGCCGGCCTTGCCCAAATCCCACCACAAGCCCGCGAGCGCATAATAAAGCGGCGGTTGGGAAGCTTCGTGATTTTTGACCTCGCTCCAGGCGGCTTCCCGGGACAAGAGCATGGGTTTGATTTTTTCCATCGGCTGGGTCCAGGGCGGCGGAAACTGTTCAACGGGAAAATTATTTGAGGGCCAAAGAAATTCCCGCGTGCCAAAGATAACCACATAAGGGATCGTTTCCGCAGACGGCGCTTCTATCCGGCGCGGGGGATGGCCTTGGGCATACTTCACCACCAGATCGAAGTGCGCCTGTTCGTCCACATTGTTGAAGAATGGAAACGCGGCGGAAAAAACGAAGACATGGACGGCGGCGAGCAGGCACAGAAGCAAAATGATTTTGCGCTCGCACCGGGCGGCGATGTCGTTGGCGGGCGGATGCACTTGCGATAAGGGTAATTCTTCGCGCGCGAAGCTCAAAGAAATTCCTGATGCCCTTTTGGTTCAGGAAATGCCGGAATTCATGCCGCGCTGACACGGGCGGTGAGGCGGAATTTTCCCGAGGCGGCGGGAATCAAAACCGGCATGGTCTCGGTTTTGATTTCGGTGGAAGATTTTAACAAGGTTTCAAGCTGCGAAGTCACGCGGCTTGATTCTTCTTCCGTTGAGCCAGCTCCGTCCGGCACGAAACGCAAAACACAATCGCCGTTTTCATTTTGCCGCAATTCGTAATGCGCGATGCCATTTATTTCGGTGAAACATTGATCCACCTCCCATGTTGTCACGCGCGCGCCGTCGCGCGCGGTGAGCGCATCGCGCGCGCGTCCGTGAACGGTGAAATGATTTCCGTATGGCCGAATGTGCCGCTCCACCAAATCGCCGATGCGATAACGGAGCAAAGGCATATAATCATTGGTCAAAGTCGTGACCACGAGTTCGCCCACTCCGCGCGCGTTGGCGTCCACGATTTCCAGAAACGCCGTGTCATAACTCTGTTTCATCTCGCCACGCTCATTTTCCATGAGCAGATGGCCGGTCTCCGTCGAGCCGTAAAGGTTGAACACCGGCACGCCAAAAACTCGCGCCAGAATTTTGCGATGGACCACGCTGACAAATTCGTAGCTGCACAAAATGAATTTCAGCGACGGAAATTTTATGCCGTGCTGTTCGCAGTAAAGCGCGAAACGCGTGCCGTGGACCGGGTCAACGTCGAGAAATTGCGGCGACCAGTCGGAAATCTCCGCCGCCATGTGCAACAAATCCGCCTCGCTCACAAGAAACGGGATGCGCGCGAGATTTACAAACAAGGAATTTCCAAACGTGCGCTGCTCGCGCGACATCCAGACCGTCGGGCAGGTCAGGCCGTTGCACGCGGGCGAAGTGATTGTGGCGCGGCGGGCGGCGGGAAATTCATCGAGAATTTCCGCGACAAAATTATTCAGCCGCAGCGCGCGCTCTTCCTGCGCGTTCCACCAGCCGCGACCGAAAATCACGGGCAATCGTTCCGACGAAGTGCCGGACGTGTGTTCCAGTTCAATCAGATTTTTCTCCAGCAAGTTTTCCAGAGACTGCCCGGCGGGAAGAAAATTTTGCGGGAAATTATTTCGCATTTCCGGCTTTGCCATCAAAGGCAGTCTTTGAAAACAATCGAAGTCCGCGTGCCTGCAATTTGCCCGCACAAACGAATCGCGGTAGAGCGGCACTTCGCGCCAGCGCGGAAGAAGTTCCTCCAGTTGCGCGAGTTGTCCCGTTTCGTGGATGATTTCCAGTGTCGCCAGCATGGCCGCAATATACACGCAATCGGGAAAATGCAAATCAGCGTGTTGTCGTTTCACGCGTTTTGCTAAAATCACGGTAAAATTCTCCGGCGCGCGTCATTTTGCGCGGGAGTTTTTCGTCGTTGAAATCCACGGACAGCAGGCAGAATTTTTTCGGGCAACCGAACTGCCACTCGAAATTGTCCGGCGGCGACCAGTAAAAAATCCGCGCGCGTCCACGCATGGTTGATCGCGGCGTGCAGTTCCAACAGGTGCGCCGTCAAATCGCCGGACATAACCTAAAAATCAAATGTCAGACAAAATTAACAAAATTTACAGAATTCAATTGTTAAAACTTCCGCATTCTTTTTATCTTTCGTCCATGCCAAAGAAAGACCCGCACTTGAAAATGACTTGCATTGTCGCGTTGCTCTGCACGGTGTCGAATTTGAATCCGGCGATGGCGCAGTCCGTCACAAACCGGACGGCACGCCCGACGCCGCCCACGCGCGATCCGAACGCGCCGGGATTTGTCACGGCCACGGAATTGCCAGATGGCGATATTCCGTCACCGGATGCCGAAGGAAATTTTATCATCGGGCCGACTCACAATCGCGCACCAGAAATGATCGCGCAGACAAACGTGCCGCAAGGAACGGTTTATAATTTCACAATGAATTCCGCCGACAGCAAAGTTTATCCGGGCATCGCGCGCGCGCCGGACACGTTTGGAATTCCTGACACGAATGACCCGGCCAAATTGATCGTGACCACCAGTCATCCTGCCCCTTACACGCGCAAAATTTCTGTTTTTGTTCCCAAACAATATGTTCCCGGCACGGCTGCGCCTTTCATCGTCGGGGCGGACGGGCCGGATAAATTATTATTCACGGCGTTGGATAATTTGATCGCCAAAAAAAAAGTTCCCGTAATGATAGCCATCTCCATCGGCAATGGCAGCGGCGACGCCCAGGGCAGTGAACGCGGTTTGGAATACGATACGATGTCCGGCCTGTATGCGGAGTTCGTCGAGACGGAAGTGCTGCCGCTCGTGGAACAGCAATGTCATGTGAAATTGACCAAAGACCCTGACGCGCGCGCGACGATGGGTTACAGTTCGGGCGGCTCGTGCGCATTGATCATGGCGTGGTATCATCCCGAACTTTACCACCTCGTCCTGACGTATTCCGGCACCTATGTGAACCAGCAGTGGCCGCCCAATGACATGACGCCGCACGGCGCTTGGGAATTCCATGAGCACCTCATCCCGAACAGCCCGGCCAAGCCGCTGCGAATCTGGATGGAAGTCGGCGACCGCGACCTTTTGAATCCGAATGCCATGCGCGACAATATGCACGACTGGGTCGTCGCGAATGAGAACATGGCGAAGGTGCTGGCTGCCAAGGGCTATCATTACCAATTTGTCTTTGCCCGCAACGCCGGGCATGTGGATGGCAGAACGAAACAACAAACCGTGCCCGAAGCTCTGGAATGGCTGTGGCAGGACTACAAGCCGGTAACGAAATAGCGCGGAGAAAATAACTGATTACTTTTTAATTCGTCAGTTTCCGCGAGGATGAATCAGTTCAAGAGTTCCGTCGCGAAGCAGCAAGTAACGACGGCCAGCCCAGAAAATCGTGTTGCCGAAATATGCTCCAAAGAAAGTGATTCCTTCCACGACATCCAAGACTGGCAGAAGCCACCAGACGCGCGGCCAATCCGGCAATTTTATAATTTGCTGCAATCCCGCTGCGAACAGCCAGCGAATCGTGATTACAAAACCCAGCACACTCCACGACCACCAGGCGGCTGGTTGGAGCAAGACCAGAATCAACGCCCAAAAAACCGGATAAGTGAGGATGACGCCGAAAAACTGCGCGCCGCGCGAACGACGGATGGTGCGCTTCCAGCGCTGCATCCGGCTAAATGATTTTGCAAACGATTCCGTCGGCACCACGCAATCCAGCAACAGCGGCGGCACGATGACGCGCAGGCCGAGTTGCGACACGCGATTGCCAATCTCATAATCGTCGGCGAGATGGTTCAGAAAATTTTTGAAACCGCCCAGTTGCTCCAGCACCGTGCGCGGAACGGCCATCGTGTGGCCGATGGCCCAATGGATGCCGGTCGTCTGTTGCGCGAGCATCCATTGCGGCAAATTATTAAATGCGTAATGCAGTGCGATCATTTTGCCGCCGAGCGTGCGCGCTTGGATTCCGCATGGTAGGCAAGTGAGACAACCCACTTCCGATTGCGCGAGTCGCGGAACAAGTTGGCGCAAATAATCCTCGCGTGCGACGACGTCCGCGTCGGAAAAAAATAAATATTGGCCGGTCGCCTTTTGCCACATCGCTTCCATGATGCTCGTCTTGCGGTTGGTTCCTTTCAGTTCGGCAAAGACCAGTTGGATTTCGCATTTTGGAAATTCCGCGCGCAACCGCTGGACAATCGCCACTGTTGGATCATCCTGCCGGATGGTGCCGATAATGATTTCCACGTCGCCGGGATAATTAATCCGGCAAAATGAAGCGAACGCTTCGTAGGTATTGGGACCGGTGCCTTCAACAGGTTTGAGAATGCTCACTTTCGGCGCGGGCTGCGGAAGCGCGGGCAGGATTTTTTTTGCGAAATGCCGGCAAGTTGCGAAGTGGCCGAGGATGACGGAAACCAGACTCATCAGAACCAGGATTCCGACGAGCGCCGTCGCCGCCTGCCAAAATTGCATCATGGAATTTTCGCCTGTGTCACCGAACGCGCGATGAAAACGACGCCGAGGATGATCAGAAAAATCCCCACCCAGCGCATGGCGTTGACCGGCTCGCCGAGCATCCATTTGCCCAAAATAGCCGTGCCCACATAACATAAGCCCATGATTGGAATCACGACGCTGACATCCCAGCCCCATTTGAACAGCGTGAGCGTGCCGACGAATTGAACTGTCATCAAAATGATGCCGACCGGAAGTTGCGGTGATTTCACCAACGCTTGCAGGACGGGAATGCCTGAAGCGGTCAATGCGCCAAAACGATCCATGCCCATCTTCAGCAAAATGTTGCCGGCGGACAGGCTGACAATGGATATTGCGAACACCACGACGGCTTGAAATAAAGGTCTCATTCCGGTTTAATTTTATTTGTATGCGTCTCCGGCAAATGAAGCAGGCCGGAACATTTCTTCAGTCTCTTCGTTTGCAAGCCCGATTCAAGCGAAAAGGTGCGTGCATTTTCCCTGGTCTTCTCCAAAACGGACCGGCGTTTCTTGACTAGCGCACGGAAATTGGCACGCTCGTTTGCATGGCAAATGTGCTGGCGATTGATGTCGGGGGAACTCATGTCAAAATCCTTGCGACCGGAAAAAAAATCCACCGGGAGTTTTCATCCGGCCCAAAGATGGCTCCCAAGTTGATGGTCGCCCAGGTCAAGGAACTTGCCGGAGATTGGAAGTATGACGCGGTGTCCATTGGCTATCCCGGCCCGGTGCTTCGGAACCGGCCGGTCTCGGAACCGTGGAACCTTGCGAAGGGTTGGGTCGGATTTAATTTTGCGAAGGCTTTCAAACGTCCCGTCAAAATCGTGAACGACGCCGCCATGCAGGCCCTGGGAAGTTACAGGCGCGGCAAAATGCTTTTTCTCGGACTGGGAACCGGGCTGGGTTCCACTTTGGTTGTAGATGGCATCGTTGAGCCGATGGAACTTGGCCACTTGCCCTACAAAAAGGCGACCTATGAAGATTATGTCGGGCTGCGCGGGCTGGAAAAATACGGCAAGAAAAAATGGCGGCGATATGTGGCGGACGTGGTGAAAATTTTGTCCGCCGCGCTCGAGCCTGGTGAAGTGGTTCTCGGCGGCGGCAATGTGAAAAAATTGAAAAATCTGCCGCCGCATTGCCGCGCCGGTGACAACAACAACGCCTTTCGCGGCGGCTTTCGTCTTTGGCCACAAAACACTGAACGACAAAAAACCATTCGCCCCAAACCCGCCTCTGTTAAGCGCAAAAAATCGTAAAGCCATCATGCCGATAACCCCCAAAAAAAATTCGCCGACCGTTTGCGCCGAAAAACAGCGCATGGCCGATTATAAATCAGGCAAGGAAAACTGGCGGCGGTGGGGACCGTATCTTTCCGAGCGGCAATGGGGAACCGTCCGCGAGGATTACAGTCCCGGTGGCACGGCGTGGGAATATTTTCCGCACGACCACGCGCGTAGCCGCGCCTATCGCTGGGGCGAAGATGGGATCGCCGGTTTGAGTGACGATCACCAACATATTTGTCTCTCGCTGGCGTTGTGGAACGGACGCGACCCAATTCTCAAGGAACGGCTTTTCGGCCTGACAAATTCCGAAGGCAACCACGGCGAGGACGTGAAGGAATTGTATTATTACCTCGACGCCACGCCGAGCCATTCCTACCTGAAGATGCTTTACAAATATCCGCAGGCGGAATTCCCCTACGCGCGGCTCATCGAGGAAAACCGGCGGCGCGGTCAGGATCAACCGGAGTTTGAACTGCTAGACACCGGTTTGTTTGACGAAGATCGTTACTTCGATGTGTTCGTCGAATATGCGAAGGCCGCGCCGGACGACATTCTCATGCTGGTCACGGTTCATAATCGCGGGCCGGAAGCGTCGAAGATTTCCGTGCTGCCGCAATTATTTTTCCGCAATCGTTGGTCATGGAAAGCCGGCGTGCCCAAGCCGAAGCTCACCGTTCAAAAAGGTGTTGTCCAAGTGGAAAATGAAGAACTCGGAAATTACCGTTTCGATTGTGACGGCCAGCCGACGTTGTTGTTTTGTGACAATGAAACAAATGTTCGTCGTCTCTTCGGCCAGAACAGTGCGCCAGGATTTTTCAAGGATGCGTTTCATGAATATGTGGTTTCCGGGAACAAATCGGCGGTGAATCCCGCGCAAACCGGCACCAAGGTCGGTGCGCTTTATGAATTGAGCATTCCGTCCGGCGGCTCCGCAACCGTGCGTGTGCGACTTGAAAAAGCAGATGGCGGATTGTCCGACAAAGTCTTCGCCGACTTCGACAATATTTGTTCCCAACGTCGTCGCGCAGCCGATGAATTTTACGCCGAACTTCAAAAAGATATTTCCGATGCCGACGCGCGGATGGTGCAGCGCCAGGCGTTTGCGGGAATGATCTGGAGCAAACAATTTTTTCATTGCGACATACAAAAATGGCTGGACGGCGACCCGCTGCAGCCGCCACCGCCGCCGGAGCGCAAGCATGGTCGCAATCAAAATTGGAAACATCTCAACGGCGCCGAGGTGATTTCCATGCCGGACAAATGGGAATATCCGTGGTTCGCATCGTGGGACCTCGCTTTTCACTGCCTGCCGCTGGCGATCATAGATGCGGAGTTTGCCAAAGATCAGCTCGTCCTGCTGACGCGCGAATGGTATATGCACCCGAACGGCCAGTTGCCCGCCTATGAGTGGGCGTTCGACGACGTCAATCCTCCGGTTCATGCGTGGGCGACGTTTCGCGTGTTCCAGATAGATCGCAAACAGCGCCGCGAATCCAATCCAGACGACCCCGGCGATCTGTTTTTTTTGGAACGAGTGTTTCAAAAAATGCTGTTGAATTTCACCTGGTGGGTCAATCGCAAGGATGAACAGGGACGCAACATTTTTCAAGGCGGCTTCCTTGGTTTGGATAACATCGGCGTATTCGACCGCAGCCATCCGCTGCCGACTGGCGGTTTCATCAATCAGGCCGACGGCACCAGTTGGATGGCGATGTATTGCCTGAACCTGCTGCGCATCGCGGGCGAGCTCGCCATGCACAATCATGTCTATGAAGACATCGCCTCGAAATTTTTCGAGCACTTTCTTTCCATCGCCGGCGCCATCAACGGCGTGGAAGAAGATTGTCTCGGGCTTTGGGACGAAGCCGATCAATTTTATTATGACCGCCTGTGTCTGCCGGACGGAGCAAATCTACCGCTGAAAATTCAATCGGCCGTCGGATTGATTCCGCTTTTCGCCGTCCAGCCGGCGGATTTGGAAATGGTCAAACAGTTGCCGCAATTTGCCGCGCGGATGGAATGGTATTTGGAAAATCGTCCGCAACTGGCCGCGCTCATTTCCAACTGGCGCATTCCGGGACAGAAAAAACGGATGCTGCTTTCCCTGTTGCGCGGGCATCGCATGAAAGCGTTGCTAAAACGCATGCTTGATGAAACTGGTTTCCTTTCCGATCACGGCGTGCGCAGCGTCTCCAAAATTCATGAAAGCAAACCGTTTCATTTCGAAGTCGGCGGCCAGACTTACGAAGTCGGCTACTGGCCGGCCGAATCGCGCAGCCGGGTGTTCGGCGGCAATTCAAACTGGCGCGGTCCGGTCTGGATGCCGCTCAATTATCTGATGATCGAGTCGCTGCAACAATTTCACCACTATTACGGCGACGATTTCAAAGTGGAATGCCCGACCGGTTCTGGAAAATTTCTCACCCTGCTCGAAATCGCGGGGGAATTGACCCGCAGGCTCACGCGATTGTTTTTGAAAGGCGACGACGGCCAGCGTCCTGCGCTCAAATCTCATCCCAAGCTGGCGACCGATCCATATTTCCGCGACTACGTTTTATTTTATGAATACTTCGACGGCGACAACGGGCGCGGCCTCGGCGCGTCACACCAGACCGGCTGGACGGGTTTGATGGCGAAACTTCTCATGCCGCGCGACGAATGAGAAGGTTGATCAGTGTATTCTCCCAATGAAGATTATTACTGACGCGGAAAATGTTCCGCCAGCAGTTCGCCGGCTTTTCTGACTCCGTGAACAATGCCTTCGGTAAATTCTGATTTGCGGAAAAATTCGGTCATGACTTTCGCCAGTTCCTGCCAAAAAACATCGCCGCATTTTGCGTGGACACCGGCATCACCGATGACGGCGAATTTGTGAGTGCGCGGAGCCACAAAAATCAGCACGCCATTCCGTTCAGGAGATTTTGTCATGCCCAGACGCTCAAACTCCTTTTGCGCGGCGTCAACCGGATCGGCCACGGATTTGTGACTGATCAAAACGCGGATTTGACCGGAAGTTTTTTGTTCAGCCTCGCGAATTGCTCCAACAATAGTCTCGTGAGGCAGTTGTCTTATGAGTTTTTTCGGGTGCATAATTACCATGAACCTCCCGCGCCGCCGCCACCAAAACTGCCGCCGCCACCCGAAAATCCTCCACCGCTGGAAAAGCCGCCGCTTGAAAACCCACCGCCACCCCAACCACGGTTTGAACCGCTGCTGGAAAGCAACAGCCACGGCAAAAAAATTCCCGAACCGCGCGAGAAAATAATGATGATTACGATCAACACGATAAAGCCAAAACCAAAGAAGGGACTGCTTGAACCGTGTGAAGTTCGACTGTCTGCCACGGTTGCGCCCGTTCCTTTATATTCACCTTTGGTCGCGGCGATGATTGCCTGAACGCCCGCAGTCAAGCCGCCATCGTAATCTCCGGCTTTGAAACGAGGAGCGATTTGTTCATCAATGATCCGCTTGCAAAGCGCGTCGGGCAGGACGCCTTCCAATCCGTAGCCGACCTGCAAGAACATTTTGTGGTCTTGGACAAAAACGAAAAGCACCACGCCATTATTTTTATCTTTCTGGCCGACTTTCCATGCCCGCGCCACGCGCACGGTGTAATCTTCAATGGATGAATCCGACTGCATCTTGGGAAAAACTGCGACAAGAATCTGTTCAGAACTTTGACGCTCAAAATCGTCGAGCGTCTGGTTCAGTTGCGACGCGGTTGTCGAAGAGACAACATTTGCATAGTCGTTAAAGTATTGTGCCGGTGCTGGCGGAATTACTTCGTCGGCGAATGCGCGGAAGCAAAATACAAAAAGGAGAATGGCCCAGAAACATTTCACAAATCAGGGCGTGTTCGTCGCCGGAGTGCCGAAATTAAATTGAACCTTGGGCGCAGTTTCAGCTCCGGGCGTAGCGGCAAAATAAGGCTTGTATTGAAAACCAAACGCCGAGGCGTAAAAAACGGCGGGAAATGATTTGATGGCCGTGTCATAATTTTGAACGACCAGGTTAAAATCGCGACGCTCGACGCTGATGCGGTTTTCCGTTCCTTCCAATTGCGCCTGCAAATCACGGAAGTTTTCTGTCGCCGTCAAATTGGGATAACGCTCGACGACCACCATCAATCGGGACAACGCGGAAGAAAGTTGTCCTTGCGCCTGATCGAACGCCGCGAGTTTTGCCGGATCGGTCGGCGCGGTGTTGGGATCAATTTTCATCTGGCCGACGGACGCGCGCGCCTGCGTGACTTCCGTCAGCGTGGATTTTTCAAAATTCGCCGCGCCGGAAACTGTGGAAACGAGATTGGGAATCAAATCGGCGCGGCGTTGATAAACATTTTGCACCTGCGCCCACTGGCTGTCCACCGCCTGCGACAATTTGACGAGACGGTTGTAACTCCCGCCGGCCACCGCAATCACGATTAAAACTAGAATGGCCAGCACCACCAAAACTGCGATGACAACGACGATTTTTTTCATAACGATTACAGTTTAACTTTTCCGCACCGGGCAACAATTACAAAATTTGACGGGATTTGGAATGTTGGTTTGGATGTATCTGAAAAATCATCCCGCGTTGGGTGACATGGAAAACCGAATGTAAAAACGCCCAAAGAAATCATTCAGGAAAATTGGTGCGCATAGCAGGATTTGAACCTGCAAAAGCCTCATTTACGACCTTGCCTGCCAGCGGTGCTAACGATGTTTCATTGCCATTCATTGCCCGTAGAGTAGCAAAAAATCCTTTTGTTTGCAAGTGTTTTATTGCAATTAGTGGCAACCTTGGGCGAAAAATCTTGTGCAATTTCTGTGCAGCAATCTTACTTGTGCAAAAACTGTGCAAATTTAATGTCGCCCTGAAATCTGTGCAAATTTTGTGCAAACTTTTGGCGGCGGAATTCACGCCTCATGTTATTTTTGTTTTCGGGTTTTTCAGCCGATGCGGGTTTTGACCAGTTGCCGCCTGTGGCGGCATTCGTCGAATTAAGAAGCCAAATTTTTTAAGAAAGCTGGAGAGAAAGTTTCGTCAAATAGTGTTGTGGCCTCAAAAGGCAATTCGCCAGTTTCTATCAGTCGTGCGACGGTTTTTCGATAAAACGCTATATGCTGTATTGGCAAAGCGCTGGAAATCGTATGAAGCCCGCTCGTCGCGTTTTTGAGAAAGCTGCAAAAGGATAAAATTGAATGCACGGCTGCAAACGGCAATGTCCGTTTCTCTGCCAAATCAGTTTTTATCATTTGGCGCTCAAGTTCGATAGCCATGAGCACTCCTTTGGCGGGGATTTTGTCAATCATCCCAGAGAACGATTCAAAAAGTTGAGCACTCACAACGACGAACCTAGCACACATTTCGCGTTTCTCAACGGAATTGAAGCAAAGGCAAAAAGGGCAAAATCGTTCCTGCGCCGCTCAGAATGAGGTAGTGCAACGGTGTGGCAAACGACTTCTGACGCTCGCCCAAAACAACAATTTGAAAAACTTAAAATCATCCAATTGCCTTCCATGATTTATTTCAGCAAACTGCCATCTCGTGAACGCCGCTGAAATCCTTAATGCTCTCCGCGAATTGACCGCCCTTGAACGCGTAGATTTTTTGCCACTCGCTCCCGACACTCGCCCGCTTTCACCGTATCAGCCGATTGTAAAATATCTGCACGATCTCAAAAATGGCTCTAAGCCGGAATCAGCCGCAGAGGATTTATTGGGCGCGCTTTGCAAAGACCTACTCAGCTTTCAGCCCACACGTCAAGTGGGGTTGGACGAAGGCTTCGTGGATTTCATGCTGCCCGATCCGATGGGACAGCCTATGCCGCTGGAACTCAAACCACTTTTTCAACGCGACGGCGCGGATTCGCTGTGGCGTCACGATGCCAGCCCAAAAAACCATTTCGCGCAGGTCAAAAAATATCTCCGTGACAACGAATATCTTATCCTGACCGATCTCCGCACCGCGTGGTTTTTTGGCGCGCGTGATTTTTATTTTGAGGACAAGCCGTTCGCCACATTGCCTTTTGCTGATTTTCTTATCCGCTGCCGTGAGACGCGCAGCGTGCTGGACGCCGTGCGTCGGATTGAAGACACGGCGGAGAAACCGGAACTGGAACAGCAATTTTTCGCCGACCTCAAAATCTGGTTTCACGAATTCGACAAGGTTAAGTGGACGCCGCCTGACCTTGCCGCTGAATCCATTATCCTGCTCATCAACAAACTTATCTTCGCCCGCACGATTGAAGACTTTGGCCTTGTTCCCTACCGCTTTACGCAGGACGAATACGCACGCCAGACCCAGCGTTGGGAAGCCAAAGGCGCGCATCGCGTTGTTCCCAAGTTTCTCGACGAATTCGAGGATTTCTTTGACGAATACTACGACACCGAAATTTTTTCATCGCGCATTTGGGAACGGTTGGACAAAGACCCAGACAACCTTCAGCGTTTTTGCGAAAAGTTGAATTTCGTTCTTGGCGTTAATCCTTGGGATCAAGCCTTCAGCCGTGGCATCGTCCATTACAACTACCGGCGAATTGACGAGGACATTTTCGGCAAGAGTTACGAAATGTTTCTTGCGTCCAATCGCAAGGACGAGGGTATTTATTACACGCCCGCCGACATCACCGCGCCGATGGCTGATTCTCTGGTGAATTCGCTGGCTGGAAAAATCGTGGATGAAATCTGCGAAGCTGTCAGCAGCCGGAAATGCGATTTTGTTGCCGCCGATAAGTTCATGGCGAAACTTGCCGAAATTCGCGTGGCCGACACTGCTTGCGGTTCCGGCGGTTTCCTTATTAAAGTTTTGCGCGCCTTCTGGCGGCAATACCAGCGCATCGAAGCGGCCAGCGCGTGGGTTGTGAAAATCACCAGCCCCGACACCAGCAATCTTGGACAGAATGGATTAAATCTGACTGATTTCCCGCCGAATGTTCTAGCCGCTCAAAATTTCCGAAAACGTCATAGCTTCGACAACAACCGTATTCTTATCGCCCGCATTTTGCTCTGGCACATATTTGGCGGCGATAAAGACCCCGGCGCAATTGAAGTCGCCAAGACGAACATTTGGAAAGAAGCCGTTAAGCTTTCGCCCGCTGATTACAACTACCGCCTGCTAAAAACCGACGTTGTAAAAATCCTGCCGAATCTCGAACTGAATTTTCTCACCGCTGATTCGCTCGTGGATGTAGAGCTGGACAAGCAGGCCAAATGGCTCGCCGAATATCATCAAGCCGAGTTAAAAAAACTTTCCGAACTACGCCAGCGTTACATCGCCAATCCGATGAAACATGAGGCGTTGGATGAAGCACTGGCGTTGCGCCAAAAAATCCGCGCAAACTTTGTCGAACATTTTCAAAGCGAAAATCTCCCATGCGAGCCGGGCTGTTTCGCGCTCAATTTCTGGTCGTGCTGGTTCACGCCTGATGGCAAGCCAAACAAAGTTTCCGGTTTCGACGGCATCATCGGCAATCCGCCGTGGGAAGGGTTCAAGCCCATCCGCAAGGAATTCGCCGCAAGCTTTTATCGTGGCAAATCGCAATTCAGTAAATTGGGTATGGACGGCCCGACGTTTGAAAAGTGGTTCGTAGAGGAATTGAAAACAAATAAAGATTTCTCCGCCCACTGGCGCGAGCACGAAGCATACTACGAACGGCACAAAGAATTTTTCGGCAAAACTTTTAAGAAGCAAGGCACGGGGGACTGGAATCTTTTCAAACTTTTCATTGAGCGCGACCTTTCACTTGTCCGGCAGGGCGGGCAATTTTCGCTGCTTGTGCCATCCAGCATTCAAACTGACGAAGGCTGTGCCGATCTCCGCCGCTGGTTCACCAACGAAAACCGGCTTGATGAACTGACTTCGTTTGAGAATCGAGGCTATAAAGTCCTTGAGAACGGGCGGGAAAAAACCAAGCAAATTTTTCCGGATGTGGATAGCCGCTTCAAATTTGGCTTCTTCAAAATTATTAAAGGTGAGGCTACGCTAAAAGACCACGCCTTCGATGCGCGCTTTTATCTTCACGACCCAAAAGATGCCTTTGCTCCGCCGATTCGTTACAGCATCGAAATGTTAAGACGCTTCTCGCCGCTGATGTTCTCGGTGATGGAATTCCGCTCGCCGGAAGATTACGTGGTAGCGAGCAGAATCCGTGGCGAGCATAAATTGCTTGGCGACCTAGGCTATCAGTTCCGCCGCGAATTACATCCGGCTGATGACGTAGAATTTTATCTTAGAGAACCGGCGCGCAAACTGCATAAGGGGGAGTCCGTAATTTACGAGGGCAAAATGATTCACCAGTTTGACGGTGATTTTGCTGCGCGGATTTTTCATGCCGAAGACAAAGCTGTTCGTCCCGAACTGCTCCGCAAGGAACTTTATCGGCTTGGCCAATTCGTCCGCGAAAGTGAAACGGAAAAAATTGAAGGTAAAAAAGTTCCGACCAAGAAAAACGAGTTTGAAGAATTTCTGGCCGAACTTTGGAAGGCGAAAAAATTCCAGCTTGATTGCGACTTTGAGCGCGTAGTTTTCCGCCGCATTGGTAGTTCAACCAATGAGCGCACTATCATTGCCACCTTGCTCCCGGCAGGAGTTTATTTCTCCGACACCGTAAGCTATTTAATTCCGACCAACTACCAATTGACCAAGGCCGGAAAGCTGTTTCAAGAGCCGGTGTCCGCCGAGGATACCCGGTCGGTGCTTTGCCTGTTGGATTCATTGACGCTGAATTATTACATCCGCAGCAAAATGTCGACGACGGTGAATATGTTCTATATTTATGAACTGCCCGTGCCGGAACTTTCCACCGCGCAGAAAAAGAAGCTGGCCGATTTCGCCGCGAAGCTATTGAAGAATCCGCGCGATGTGATGGAACGTGCCGCACTGGAAACCTTCATAGCCCGCGAACTTTACGGCCTGTCGCGGGACGATTGGCAATATCTAACAAGCACCTTCACTTTTGGTGGCGGCGAATCGAAAGCTGAATTGGACGAAATCATCCGCCAATCTTTGACTCTTTGGACAGAGTAATCGTGATGAGAGATATTCGGTTAGTGAAAAATTCTTAAAATTAAATGCTGACGTGGAGAATCAGTTTGATCTTAAATTTTGGAAATCAAACGCGCCGATTCTGTTCGCTTCTTCAAACGTCAAGTAATGATAGCTTTGAGGCGGGCGGAAGCCAATACGGTTTCGGCGAAGTTGCGTCAGCTTCACGGGCTTTTCAAATTTCCATAACTTCTTTAACACGACTGCAAATGCTTGTTTTGCTCCTTCGTAGTAGTCGTTGAATTCAGATTTAGTCAAGCCTGACCGACCATTAAACTTTTTCCATATTTGGCGGGGACTGCCGCCAGTGACTGATGCAACTTCAAATGCCCCCATTAATGCTTTTGTTGGGGACGATACATAAACTAAAACCAAATCGCCGTTTTTCAGTCGTGGACGAACGCGGCGAAGTTCAACTGTTTTAATGCCGCTGAAAATTTTTTCGGCATGTTTAGGCCGGATTGAAATTAAAAGGGCGCTTTTTGTTTTTGGCATACGTCAATGACGGGTTACTGGATAACCCATCGAATAGATTTTAGCAAAAACTTCCTGTGTGATTGGGCGCGGTGATTGAATTGTTCCCGCGATTCCGAGTTTTTTCAGTTGTTGATGCGACACCGGCGTGTGGAATCGCTCTGTGTCACCAAACCTGATTGCCATGATTTTCTCATCCAAATTTTTATGAGCGAGTTCCCAGACATTTCGCCATTCATAAACTCCAAGTCGGCGGAATTGTTTATACAGCTCTTTCGGTTTGCCGATGACGATTTCGTCCAAACTAGAACATGCTTTCACAGACATTGAGCCGGTATTTTCATTTCCCTGACTTACATACCAAAGAATTCTGCCCGGAAATTTTAAGCCGGAAATTTGCTTTGATCGGTAATAGACCGCTTCCCGTCCAAAATGCAAATCGTGACGTAATCCGAATAGCCGCCTGCTGGCTAATTCTTCGTCAAAAAAATGTTCTGCCCATTCAGGCCGGATTGGGACGATGAAAGACGGCAGATCGGCATCAACGATTTTAGCAGGCCAAAGCGCGCGTTCAATTTGAGCGGCCAATGTCGGCAACGGGTTTTTTTGGAGATCGGCAAGCGCGGTTGCAATCAAAGCGATGCCATTCTTAAGTTCGGGGGCATTTTTTGCCAATTCAAAAAGGCGAACAGTTATGGCGGTTGCGGTTTCTACGCACGCGAGATTGATTTTCATCCAAGTCGCGCCAACTGGAACAAAACCCGTTTCTCGTAGTGCATCAACAACCACTGCGCCAGCGTTTCCATCCGAGACCTTTGTGCAATCTCTATTTTCTCTTGCCGAATCTTCAAGCGTCTGTCGCAAAAGGTGACGAACAACCGTCGGCGCTAGGGGATGACGCGCTGTTCTCAACAAAGGAATTTCTGTTGTGTGTGCCGTGCTGCGATTGCGGATGATTAAAACAACGGGATGTTCATTCTCATCAACAATCAATTTGCATTCCGATTCTTTCGGATGCGAAAGATGTCGGTGAAGATGTTTTTGGAAATCAGATTTCCGCTCACCTAATGCAGTTTGCTGGAATGCCTCAATTGCCAAAGCCTCATGCTCACTCGTCAAAAGCATCTCCTTCATCCGCGACCCAGCAAGTCTTGCTGGTTGGTATTCCGCTTCTCGTTTAACGCTATCCAGTTGGTTAATGAGTTCTGTCGGATGAAGAACAGTCAGACCGAACTTTTCATAAAGCCGATCTCCATGTGAGCGTAGCACCCGCTCGCGTGTAACAAAAACTTGGATGCCTCCCGCAATCGAATTGGCAATCTGCCGCAAGTCGGATTCTCCGCTTGGGGAGTTTTCCCATTGTATGAGCTTTTGTAGTTCGGGAATCAAATTTTGGACGCGAGTATCATCGGCTGCAATTTCGTGATACGTTTGTGCCAGTTTGCGATAGCTCTGTATTTTGGCCATATCCTTGGCTCGGTCTATTTCATTATAAATTTCTTTTGTGAGGCACAGTTCCAAAATGTCTTGAAGCCACGGCGCGAGTAGCGATTTTGATTCCTCGCTTTCAATGTCATTGGGGTCGTGCAACTCGAAAAACACATTTGCATCAATGACAATTCGTTGTTTGTTTTCGTCAGCCTGCTCAATCGAAGAAAAGAGATCCGCGTGACCGTGATTGAGCCACCAATAAGTCAATTGAGACGGCTTGTTTCCACGACCCGGTTTTGAATGCACAGCGGCAAAACCCAAACGCGGCCACATACTATTAACCTCGTAATCCCTCCGGCAATGCAGCCCAATGCCAAACAAATGTTTGGTCTCGGCTTTCAGATGTTCAACCAGCTTTCGAGCGACCCCTTTTTTCCGAACGGTGGGGTTTGCGCACAAATGAACAATCACTGCTCTATTGCTTGATATTCGATAAAGCAAATAGCCAAGGCACTCATTGCGAGAAGTCAGAGCCACAAATATATGCTTGCGTGAAGCGTGTTCTTGGAACGCCCCTTTTGGAAAGAAGCCGAGAGTTTCCGCGTGCTGATTCCCCAATTCTATTACGGCTTTTAGATGCGGAGAACTGCTGTCTATGCACTCAATCCTGATTGATTCAACCATTTGTGAATGGCGGAATAAAATACGAAACAGCTTTGAATTGCAATATGCGTTTGTGTTTTCATAATTTCTACCTGTCGAATACCAACAAGGGCATTACATTTCTGTAACATGGCTGATTATCTGTGGGAATTATCAGAAATGAGCGGAAACTGCTGTATTTCGCTAAATTCCGCCGGAATTAAACGGACTTTCCGGCTTTGTCTGCTATTTCAACGGATTGACGGCGCGGACGTCGAGGGCTTTGACAAGGGGAAGCATTAAGGCTCGTCGTTTTGCTGATACAGGCGGATTCGTCCTTTCTCGACAGTCCACAATTTTCCGGTGAGCGGATTGTCTGAAATCACTGATTGCTGAAAAGTGATTCAATGTCCCGCGCTCCGTGATAAATGTGCAGCACTTCAATTCCTTCGGGAATGGCGCGGTAGAAAATCATGTAGTTGTCGAAGCCGGACACTAGCCACGAACGGACACCCTTTAATCGCGGGTTGCGGAATTTTCGCAATCGGCCAAGGCCGGGCGTTGCGGCCAGCGTCTTGAAAGTTTCATAAGCCGCCTCGATAACGCGCGTTGCCGCGTCTGGATTGTCGTCGGCAATGTGTTCCCAAATCGTCCACAGTTCGCCTTCGACGCCGGATGCAAGAAAAAATTCAGCCACGCGCTTCCTTGATCCGTTTGCGGAGACGGCGGAACACGGTTTCACCGTTCACGCCCCGGCCTACATCCAGCGAACCGACCGCCTGCACCAACTGCGTTTCCAATTCATCCAATGTGGCGGGCAACCGCACCGCCCGCGTGTCGTGTTCTTCCTTGAGTCGGCGCAGTCCGGCGCGGACAACTTCGCTGGCGGTCTGATAAAGGCCGCTGTCCACTTCCTTGCTCACAAATTTTTCCAATTCCGGCGTCAAAGAAACATTCATAAATCAGATTAAGTTTTCCGTTGCCACAGATTATTGCAAATAACAGAAAATGGCAAATCCTGTTATTGCCCAAAATGGTTTTTTGCGGCGGCTTTCGTCTTGTCTGCGGCGGCAATGTTAGCGGCGATTTCTTTGGCGGTGTCAGCGTCCAAAGGCGTGCGTGAATAGTAGAGCTTGGCGAAGGCATCCGCACCCAAGCCAGATATTTTTTGTTTTCCATCAGCGCAGTGATAAAGTCATTGCCAATGAATAAGGACAATGGAAATTCACCCCATTTATTTTCACCACTGACCGTTAAATCCATCACGCTGCGGAATCGCATCGGCGTTTCGCCCATGTGCCAGTATTCATCTGAAGACGGCGTGGCGACGGACTGGCATCTTGTGCATCTGGGATCGCGCGCAGTCGGCGGCGCGAGTTTGGTCATGGCCGAAGCCACGGCGGTTTCAGCGGAAGGCCGGATCACGCCGGGCGACGCGGGGATTTGGGCGGAAAAGCATATTGAACCGATTGCGTGCATAAACCGTTTTATCAAATCGCAAGGCGCAGTGCCGGGAATCCAGATCGCACACGCAGGCCGCAAGGCATCGGCGGCACTGCCGTGGAAAGGCGGAGCATCTTTGGCGGATAATGCGGGCGGCTGGCAAACCCTCGCACCGAGCGCGCTCGCATTCGGCGGCGAATTGACGAAAGTTCCACGCGCGATGACGGAAGCCGACATTGCAAAAGTGCAAAATGAATTTGTCGCGGCGGCAAAGCGCGCACTTACCGCCGGTTGTGAATGGTTGGAACTGCATTTCGCGCACGGTTATCTGACACACGAATTTCTTTCGCCGATTTCCAACCAGCGCACGGATAAATATGGCGGTAGTTTGGAGAATCGAATCCGTTTTGCTATCGAAACTGCGCACGCCGTCCGCGCCGTTTGGCCGGATAAATTTCCATTGGCCGCGCGCCTTTCTTGCACGGATTGGGTGGACGGCGGCTGGGACATTGAGCAAAGCATCGAATTGTCACGCCAGTTGAAAACCGAAGGCGTGGATTTGATTGATTGTAGTTCGGGCGCAATGACGCCAGACGCAAAAATTCCGACCGGCGCGGGCTATCAAATTCCCTTCGCAGAAAGAATCCGCCGCGAAGCGGACATTGCGACGGCAGCGGTCGGCATGATCACCGAGCCGACGCACGCGGACGAAATCATCCGTAACGGGCGCGCAGATTTAATTTTAATGGCGCGGGAATTTTTGCGGGAACCGTATTGGCCGCGCATCGCGGCGCGAGCGTTGCGTCAAAAGGATTCATTGCCGACGCCGGTGCAATACGGCAGGGCGTGGTAATTTGGAAAAACATCTTGCAAGGGTGTTGGCGTGAAGGTGTTCGTAATTATGAAATCCGGCGAAAAAATGCGGATTTGTCCGCGTCCGGCTATGTCCCGTGTCCGTCCGTCCAAGTGATAATTCCGTCCGATGCGTATTTAAGCCAAGCGGCAAAACGTCCGTCCGACGTTAAGGCCGCATAAGCCGCCGTCTTGCCGAATCCGAGACCTTTCAAAGCCGTAACCGCCGTTGTCCGGGTTAGCGTCCGTCTGCCGCTTTGAAAGACGTTTGCCATGTCCTCACGCGCGACAAATTTCCGTTTGACCGACGGCGGCGGACTTTGCCCAACGATTTTTTGCGGAGCCGGGACAGGCACGGAAGCTTTCGGCACAAGCTGGACAGCAGGTTGCGGGACGACGGCAGGCAGGGCGGAAGCAAGCAAAACGGGGACTGGCTTCGCGGCTGGAATTTCCACCGGAATTTGACGGAACGCAGTGGTTTCCGCTGGTTTCCAGCTTTCCTTGCTTGCTTCCACGGACGCAGCTTCGGACGGCTGCTTTTGCTTGGTATCGGCAAGCAGCTTTTTAAGCACGAAGGCAATTGCCAAGCCAATAGCACCGCCAATGATTATTGGTGGCGCGATAACAGCAAGAGCCGGGAGCGTTGCAATCAAGGGGGCGGCTTGTTTTGGATTCATAATCTGTCAGCGCAAAAAATTCAGCCGCCTAAAATCGTTTCCCAAAAACTTTTGGGTTTTTCCGCAACGTTAAGTTTTGGGCGGTATTCCGCAATCATGGCGTTTTGCAGATCAATGGCGCGATTGGCCGGACAACGCACTATGGCAACTTCCACCTTTGACGCGGCAAAAGTTGCACCCGCCGTTTTGCCTGTCCAATGTTGGAAGTGGCGAAGCAAGGTCGCGTAAAGCCTGCCCGTGTGTGATTCGCCGCAATAAAGCACTTCACCGAAGAAGCCCGGCTCGCGGATGACATACACGCCGGATTTGCCCTTCAATGCTTTTACCCATTCAGCGATGGCATGGCCTTCTTTGACTGGTCTAAATTCAAGGCTCATTGGACACCTCCGGTTTGCATTCGCAGCAAGGCAGCCTCAATGGACGGCCAATGGAATAACACCCGCCGTCCGCCAAGGCGCACAAAGGGGATTTTGCCGGTCGTGCGCCAACTGAACAGCGTGCGACGTGAAACCGGCAGACGTTTTAACAGCTCTTTTTCGTTTATGAAGTTCGACTCACCCGCTGGGGTTGCGTCGTGTTCGGATTTTGATTTGCTCTGATTTGATTGTTGTTGTGTGTCAGTATTCATGTTTGCGTCGGGCTGCATCAGCCTTCACAAACAATTGAGCCTGTTACCTTGTGGCGGGTGAGGACATGATAAAACTCAATGTCCATAGGGGCGCAAGGGTGTTACCCCCTGTTACGGTAACACCCGGTGTCCTAACGCAATTTTGATTATTCCTCCTCCGCTTGCTCTGAATCCAATTTCGATTGTTCCCTCACCGATATATGGTGATGATGGGTAACGACTGGAAAACCGGTTTCTACAGTAAATCGCTTGAACCATAGCGACACAGTTTTTCGAGACACACCAAATTCGTCGCCGATTTTTTTAAGTGAACGCTTTTCGGGATCGGTTACATATAATTTAACGGCTTTTTCGATGCGCGCTTTCGTGTCTGCCGACATACGCGGCGGATCGAATCTCATCCACTTTGACAATGCCTCTTTCAAATTGTCATTCGCTGCGGCTTTTGCTTTGGAAAGTTGCGCCTTTGTATCAAGCAATTCAGTGGTAATACTGGCGATTTGTTTTTGTTGCGGTGACATCGGAATTTTTTGGGCGGCATGGCGGAATTCAGACAACCAAACCGGCTTGCTCCAAGCAGCTAAAAGTTCTTTGCATTTTGAAATCATATGTAGGCTGTAACCTAATTGCCCGACAATCTTTGCAAGTGATGGTTCTTCGTCGGATTTGATCGGGGGCAATAATGACGTGCGCCAGAAGCTAATTACTTCATCCAGAAGCTCGGTAACTTTTGCCCAATTACCAGTTTTATCAAGCCAAGCAACGGCACAAATTCTATCTTTATACACCCGCAAATTTTCATCGCTTGGAATGCCCGACAACCTTAAGCCCATAGGCAAAGAATTAAGTAATGAAAACTCTTTGCCGTTAAGTAGCCATCCACCTTTTCCATCTGATTGAAGCAATGCCACCTCGAAAAGTCTGTGGGATTGAATTTGCCAATCTCCGTAAATATGCCCGACAAAAAAACTCCCCTTGTCAGTGATAAGTTTTCGGCGTTGCCAACCTTTTACAATATGTTCCTCGCCACAAATAACGGCGCGATATGGAAATCGGACACTCATAGAAATTGTTTTTGTGGGCGAACGGCAAACCATTTTCCCGCCTCTGCTTTTGTCGCCAGCCCTTTGTAATGCGCGTGAATCATCGCGGGCGAATTGCCCGCTTGTTGCGCGACTTGATTTTCGTTGGCGTGTAATGCGAAATGAAACGAGCAAAAACTATGTCGCAATCCATTGGTCTTGCGCGTGATTTTCGCGTCTTTGCACAGTTCTACAAAATGTTGCTGGAACGTGATTTCATGTCCGTTCCACAATTTGCCACTGGCGAGCGCGCGGAACGGTTCAAGCCATTTGGCGAGCGCGGGACAGATTTCCACAAGACGGCGTTGGCGTGTCTTGGATTTGCTCGCCGTGATCTCAATATGTTTCGGCACGCGCCAAACATCCGCCCAATCCAAGCGCAACAATTCCGCCGTGCGGAGTCCGGCGAGTCCGCCAATGGCGATAATTGGACGCAAAGTTTTGTTGGCAGTTTTCAACAGCGCAGCAAATTCTTCTGGCGTGTAAAATTCCACGTCGGCGGTGTTGCCGCGTTCGGGGCGCATGGTGTCGGCTTCATTCAGGCGATGCGTGCCGCTCAAATAATCTTTGCGGATTGCCCATTGCAAAAATTGCCGGACAGTGGCGCGGTAGTGGTTGCGTGACTTCGCGGAAAATTCGTTTAGCGAGCCGATAAATTTGTCCAAGTGTTCACGGCTTAATTCGTTGACGGCTGTGTTTGGAAACGTATCGGCGAATCGGTTCAATTGCAGTTTGCGATTGTAAGCATATTTGCCGGACAGTTGCGCCCGCTGGCCTTCGGCGGCTTTTGTGCGCGGCGCATCAGCTTGCAAAAATTCTGTGACAGCTTCGCGAATGTCTTTGCGTTTTACGCTGGCAACGGTTTGTAAGTAACCCTCGACAGCTTCGCCCATTGTGCGCCCGCCGAGTTTGCCGGACGCCTCGACAAATTCGGAAATGCCCGCCAACAATGACACGCGGCGTCCCGTGGTTTGGTAGAAACCTTGCAATCGTTGAAACGCGGCAAGCGCGTCGCGGGATTGCGTGACGGAAAGTGCGGCGGCTTGTGAACCGTTGGCCGCGTCGCGCACAATACGTTCGGCGGCGGCTTTGGCGTCGGGATAATTGGCGAAGGTCTGCATTCGCCGTTTGCCCGCGACGGCAAAGGCGACGCGGTAATAACGGAATTTTCCGGCAGGACGGTAAATTTTCGCCTTGCTGGTGCGGTGTCGGATGGTGACGGGAAACCTCACGCGACGGTCGGGAGTTCGGGCGTTAAGTTGTGCAAATTCTGTGCAAACTATTTTAGAAACCCCTGTTTTACAAGGAAAATTGGTGCGCATAGCAGGATTTGAACCTGCACACCTTGCGGCACTACCACCTCAAAGTAGCGTGTCTGCCAATTCCACCATATGCGCGACCGATGAATAATAAACCAAGCGGCGGCACGGCACGCAAGTTGAATCGAAGCGAAGTCTTGGCGAAAAATTTCCAAAACGGGAAGACGTGAATTATTTTTACGTCGTTTGATTTTTTGATTTCAGTCGAAAAATCTCTGCCAGCCGCGCAATTGCAACGGTTGCGGCTGGTTGAAATTTTTGCTGTGCAGGGAGCCAAGGTCAATCTGCATGAGCACGCCGACACTGCTCGCGCCGCGACCGTTCGCGCGGATGGCGTCAATGCCGTAGGCGTAGTTGAGCATGAGTTTCAACCGGTTGTCCGGCGTGTGATACAAAATGCCGCCGCCCACGCCGCTTAAACTGTTGCCCGGCTGTTCCTCGCCGGGCAGATAATCCACGACGGCCGTGGACGCGTTCAAATCCAGGTCGAAAAGTTTCCCCGGATCAAGCGGCACGAGATAGTTGGCGTTGACGAGGACAAATTGTCGCGCACTGATTTCCTGATAAAAATAGCCGGGCAGCGACAGCGGATATTCCGACACGAGCGGCAGAAATCCGCCAAGCCGATACGCGGTGAAACGATCCGCGTCCACGCTTGTGCCGGCAGTCACGCGGACGTAAAAACTTTGCCCGCTGTTGGTGAGCGTGTAGGCCAGCGCGGCTTCCGTCCAAAACAAATGCGATTGCTGTTCAAGTTCGTCGGCATCGTTGACGCCATACGCGCCCGGAGCGGTGCGCAGATGGCCTTCATACCAGACGGACAATTCCATCGCCAGCGGCGGGAACAGCGTCGGTTCCACGCCGCCCCAGCGCAGGCCGGTGCGGATGCTGAAATCGGCGTGATTGTTCGGCAGTTCAAAATCAGGCGCGGTATCGTTGTTGCGGTTGTAATCGGAATAATGCGCCGTGCCGCGCAAAACGTAGGTCAACGGAATCAAATCGCCGGGATTGAACAGATGATAAAGGCTGGAAGAAATTTCCGCGCCGTTGCCCTCAAATGATTCACTCGGAAAAAATGTGCCGCCGTGGATTTCATTATAACTGTCCGCGAAGCCGCCACCGGCCAGACCGATCCCCAAATCCGAGTTCGGCCCCAGACCGTTGGCAAAACCGAGTTCAGAATCCACATAGGCCGGCGCGATGGCCAGCCGTAGTGTGAGATTCGTGCGCAGAAAATCCGGCTGGTTGTGATAATAAAATGCGTAGGCTCCCAGCGGCTGGTGGCCTTCAAACGCGCCATTGTAGCCGAACTGGATCAAGTCGCGTTTGACCGGATCAATTTGCGCGGAAGCAACCAACGGAACGAACAGCCACCACCACAGCAGCCGTTGTCCAAGTTTCATCACGCCGCACTTCGTAACGGAAAGTCGCGCGCCGGGCAAGCCGCGAATTCACACTCCGGCTGGACACGCGGAATTTTTTCCGGCTTACTATCGCGAATTTAATTTCGCCGAATGTCATCACTCAACACAGAAAAACTCGCCCAGGCCAAGTCGCTCGGATTTTCCGACCGGCAGATCGCCAATCTTGTTGGCAAAACCGAAGATGAAATCCGCGCATGGCGCAAAAAAATAAATTTAGTTCCCAGCTACCGGCTGGTGGATACTTGTGCCGCCGAGTTCGAGGCTTACACGCCGTATTATTATTCCACTTACGATCGCGGCGATGATGAAGTGAAAGGCAACACCGCGAAAAAAGTCATGATTCTCGGCGGCGGCCCGAACCGCATCGGGCAGGGAATTGAATTTGATTATTGCTGCGTCCACGCCGCGTTCGCGCTTAAGGAAGACGGATTCGAAACCATAATGGTCAATTCAAATCCCGAAACCGTTTCGACCGATTACGACACGAGCGACAAATTATTTTTCGAACCGCTCACGCTCGAAGACGTGCTGCACATTTACGAACGCGAAAAATGCTGGGGTGCGATCGCGCAATTCGGCGGCCAGACGCCGCTCAACCTCGCGCTTGGTTTGCAAAAAAACGGTGTCAACATCATCGGCACCTCGCCGCAGAGCATTGAGATTGCGG
Organism: Verrucomicrobiia bacterium; assembly: GCA_036268155.1. Taxonomy (GTDB): domain Bacteria; phylum Verrucomicrobiota; class Verrucomicrobiia; order Limisphaerales; family UBA11358; genus UBA11358. The sequence goes on from DATAUQ010000047.1 coordinate 33,133, forward strand.
AAGACCGAAAACTTTTTGCGGCGATGCTCGACAAATTAAAAATTCCGCAGCCGCCAAACGGTCTCGCGACAAATGCCGAAGAAGCACTTGTCATTTCCAAGCGCCTCACGTATCCCGTGCTCGTGCGTCCGAGTTTTGTTCTCGGTGGACGCGCGATGCAGATTGTTTATTCCGACGCGGAGCTTTCGCATTACATGAAATTTGCCGTCGAAGCCTCACCGGAGCGTCCGGTGCTCGTGGACAAATTTCTCGAAGACGCGACGGAAGTGGACGTGGATTGCATCACCGACGTTGGTTTGAAAAATGGCGGAACAATCGTCATCGGCGGAATGCTCGAACACATCGAGTTCGCCGGCGTGCATTCTGGCGACGCCGCGATGGTTTTGCCGCCGCACACGCTTTCCAAAAATGTGATCGAAACCATCCGCACTTACACGCACGCGATGGCGCGCGAACTCAAAGTCATTGGCCTGATGAATGTGCAATACGCCGTCAAAGGCGAAACCGTTTATGTCCTCGAAGTGAATCCGCGCGCGTCGCGCACCGTGCCATTCGTTTCAAAGGCAATTGGTTTTCCGCTCGCCAAACTCGCCGCTAAAGTCATGGCCGGAAAAACATTGAAAGAATTAAACTTCACGGAAGAAATCTGGCCGAAATATTGGGCTGTGAAGGAATCCGTTTTCCCGTTCAACAAATTTGTCGGCCAGGACATTTTGCTCTCGCCCGAAATGCGTTCCACCGGCGAAGTCATGGGCTTGGATGCCGATTTGGGAATCGCCTACGCAAAATCACAGATGGCCGCCAACTCGCCGCTGCCGCTCAATGGAAAAATTTTCATCAGCGTGAGCGACGCGCACAAAAGCGAAGCCGCCGCCGTCGCAAAATTATTTTCCGATCTGGGATTTGAACTCGTCGCGACGAACGGGACGGCAAACGTCTTGGAAAAAACCGGCTTGAAAGTTCAGCGCACGCAAAAACTTTTGGAAGGCCGCCCCAATGTCATTGACCTGCTCAAGAACAAGGAAATTCAATTTGTCATCAACACACCGAGCGGCGCCGCGCCGCGCGAGGATGAAGTGAAAATCCGCACGACGGCCATTTACACCGGCACGCCGATTGCGACGACCTTGAGCGGCGCGAAAGCCGCTGCGCTCGGCATCGCCGCGCTGAAAAAATCCGGCTACGCGGTGAAGACCGTGCAGGAATATCACTGACGAAAGATGGAGCGCGGGCGGCCCGCCCGCGTGTTTCAGTTTGTTGGTGAACTCGCGGACGAGCTGTCCGCGCTCCAATTTTCTCGACACGCAATCCGCCTGTCTTATTTTTCCCCTTGTGAAATCCGCCGCTCCAGAACTGCTCCCGCTGCTGAAGCAATACTTCGGATTCACTTCGTTCCGTCCGTTGCAGGAAGAAATCATCCGCGACTCGCTCGCGGGCAAGGATACCTTCGCGCTGTTGCCGACCGGCGGCGGCAAATCACTTTGCTTTCAATTGCCAGCGCTCGCGCGCGACGGACTGACGGTCGTCGTTTCACCCTTGATAGCATTGATGAAAGACCAGGTGGACGCACTGCAAGCCGGCGGCATCGCGGCGACATTTTTGAATTCGTCGCTCAACGCCGATGAATCACGAAAACGTCTGCGCGGATTGCACAACGGCGAATTCCGCCTGCTCTACGTTGCGCCGGAGCGGCTGATGCTTTCAGGATTTTTGTCCGATCTGCAAAAGTGGAACGTGCGCCTCATCGCGATTGACGAGGCGCATTGCATCAGCGAATGGGGTCACGATTTCCGCCCGGAGTATCGCCAGATTTCCGAACTGCGAAAACATTTTCCAAACGTCCCGTTCATGGCGCTCACCGCCACCGCGACGGGCCGCGTGCGCGAAGACATCGTCAACCATTTGAAATTGCGCGAGCCGAAATGTTACGTCGCCAGTTTCAATCGTCCTAACCTGACCTACCGCGTCATCGCCAAAAATAAACCTTACGATCAACTGCTGCAATTTCTCCGCGAGCGACCGAAGGAAAGCGGGATTGTTTATTGTATGTCGCGCAAATCCACCGAGAGCGTGGCCGCGAATCTTTCCGGGGATGGTGTGAAGGCCAAGCCGTATCACGCCGGACTCACGCCGAAAGAACGCAGTTCGCATCAGGAACTTTTTTTGCGCGACGACGTGCGCGTGATCTGCGCGACCATCGCCTTCGGCATGGGCATCAACAAGCCGAACGTCCGCTTCGTCGTCCACTATGATCTGCCGAAAAACATCGAGGGCTATTATCAGGAAACCGGACGCGCAGGACGCGACGGACTGCCGAGCGAATGTGTTCTGCTGTTCAGTCCCGGCGATGCGGTGAAACAGACGATGTTCATTGATGAAAAACCAAATCCGCAGGAACAGCAAATCGCGCGCGAACAATTGCAGCAGATGGTCCACTACGCCGAATGCGCGGGCTGTCGTCGCGCCGAACTGCTCGCGTATTTCGGCGAGGAATTTAGAGTTGGAGTTCAAGCTTTAGCTTGCGAGGGACAGCCTAAAGGCTGGACTCCAGCAATCAACTGCGGCGCGTGCGACAACTGTCTCTCACCGCGCGCCACCTTCGACGGCACGCTCGCGGCGCAGAAATTTCTCTCTTGCGTCTATCGCATCCGCGAGAAACAAAGCTTCGGCGTCGGGCTGAACCATGTTGTCGAAGTTCTCACCGGCGCGGACACGGAAAAAATCCGCAAATGGAATCACGCGCAGCTTTCGACGTTCGGCATCGGCAAGGAACACAACCGTCCCGAATGGGCGGCGATTGGCCGCGAATTGATCCGACTCGGTTTTCTGCGGCAGACCACGGAAAAATTCAGCGTGCTGGAATTAACTAATGACGGCGCAACGATTTTGAAATCGCGCGAGCCGGTGAAATTGACCAAACCCGCCGTCGCGCCGGAAACCAAAACGCATCACATCGGCGAAATCACCTGCGACGAAATCTTGTTCGAGCGCCTGCGCGAACTGCGCAAAAAACTTGCCGACGAACGCGACGTTCCCGCCTACATCGTTTTCTCCGACGTTTCATTGCGGCAGATGGCGCGGAATTATCCCGAGAATGAAAACAATTTCGCGCGCATCAGCGGCGTTGGCGAAAAAAAGCTCCGCGAGTTCGGCGAAGTTTTTCTGAATGAAATCGCCCTGCATCTGGCCACGAATCCGCGGCAAATTTTCGCGGAAGAATCATTCACCGCGCCGCCAATTCGCAAAACGAGTTTGAATGACACGACGCGCGAAACCTTGCGACGTTTTCGCGCTGGAGAATCAGTTGAACAAATTGCGGCCAGTCGCGGATTTGCAGTCAGCACGATTTACGGACATCTCGCGGCGGCGATTGAAGCCGGAGAAAAAATTGACGTGAACGAATTGCTGACCGCCGAAGCGCAGGAACAAATTGCG
>DATAUQ010000048.1:0-5842 GCA_036268155.1 Verrucomicrobiia bacterium
GAATTGTCGGTCATCGGTTTTTCAACGAGGACGTGTTTGCCTTGCGCAAGCAGTTGTTTGGCGATGTCAAAATGCGTCGTGGTCGGCGTGACGATATTCAGCGCGTCGGAATTTTGAGCGGCTTCGACGATGGAATTGAAAACGCGCACATTGTGTCTGGCCGCGATTTTTTTTGCCGCGTCGGAATTCGCGTCGAAAATTCCGGCGAATTTGACTTCGCCGGCGGTTTCGAGTTCGGAATAAATCCGCGCATGATGCTGACCGAGCGACCCGGTGCCGAGGACGGCGACTTTGACTTTTGCCATGCGCGAAGTTTGCCAGAGGCGAAGCGGTGCGGCAAATCGTTACATCGTTGCATCGTGATTTGTTACATCGGGCTGTCGTTGCCGATTCAACGATGTAACGATGCAACGGTTCACGACCTGGGTTCGCAGCGAAGTTTCACTTGCGTTGCTTTGGCGGCTCGCCAATCCTGCGGGCAAAATTTATGGCCAAACGCGCACTCATCACCGGAGTCACGGGACAGGACGGTTCTTATTTGACGGAACTGCTTTTGTCCAAAGGCTACGAAGTTCACGGCATCATCCGCCGCGCGAGCACGTTCAACACATCGCGGCTGGAACACATTTATGCCGATCCGCACGCGGAGAAAGCGACTTTGAAATTGCATTACGGCGACTTGAGCGATGCGAGCGCATTGTCGCGGTTGATTGGAAAAATTGCGCCGGACGAAATCTATAATCTCGCCGCGCAAAGCCATGTGCGCGTGAGTTTCGACAGCCCCGAATACACGACGGACATCACGGCCACGGGCGCGGTGCGTTTGCTGGAGGCGATCCGCGAAACGGGCATCAAACCGAAATTTTATCAGGCATCGTCGAGCGAAATGTTCGGCAAGGTGCAGGACATTCCGCAGCGCGAGACCACGCCGTTTTATCCGCGCAGCCCGTATGGTTGCGCTAAAGTTTATGCGCATTGGATCACGGTGAATTATCGCGAATCGTATGGGATGTTTGCGTGCAGCGGGATTTTGTTCAATCACGAATCTCCGCGTCGTGGTGAAACGTTCGTCACGCGCAAGATCACCCGCGCCGTCGCGCACATCAAGGCCGGTTTGCAGGAAAAACTTTTTCTCGGCAATCTTGACGCGAAACGCGACTGGGGTTACGCGAAGGAATACGTCGAGGCGATGTGGCTGATGTTGCAGCAGGACCAGCCGGACGATTATGTGATCGCCACCAATGAGACGCACAGCGTGCGGGAATTTTTGGAAGTGGCATTCGGCCATGCCGGGCTTGAATGGCAGAAGCATGTTGAGATTGACCCGAATTATTTTCGCCCGGCGGAAGTGGATTTGTTGATCGGCGATTATTCCAAGGCAAAACAAAAACTCGGCTGGCAACCGAAAACAACATTTAATGCGCTCGCCAAACTCATGGTGGACGCCGATGTGAAACAGGTGCAAGACCATCTGGCCGGCAAGGGCCGCGTCGCTAGCTGAATCATTTTCCGCGTGACTGCTTGCCGAGGAAATCTTCGTAAGCCAGCTGGATGCCGATTTTCAAATCCACCTGTGGTTTACAGCCGAGCGCGAACAGGCGCGAACTGTCCATCAGTTTTCGCGGTGTGCCGTCGGGTTTCGATTTGTCCCAGACAATTTCGCCGGAAAAACCGACGATGCGTTTCACCAGTTCCGCCAGTTCGCGGATGGTGATTTCGCTGCCGCTGCCGACATTGATGAATTGTTCGTCGCTGTAATTTTCCATCAAAAACACACACGCCCGTGCGAGGTCGTCGGCATAAAGAAATTCCCGCAACGGCGCGCCCGTTCCCCAGCACGTCACAGTCGCGGCAGAATTTGTTTTCGCATCGTGAAATTTTCGGATCAACGCTGGCAATACATGCGACGTTTGCAAATCATAATTATCATTCGGCCCATACATATTCGTCGGCATTGCGCTGATGAAATCGCAGCCATACTGCTTTCGATACGCCTGACAAAGTTTGATGCCTGCGATTTTTGCGATGGCATACCACTGATTCGTCGGTTCCAATTCACCGGTGAGCAGATATTCTTCCTTGAGCGGTTGTGGTGCGAGCTTGGGATAAATGCAGGAACTACCGAGAAACAAAAATTTCCGCGTCCCGGTCTGATGCGCCGTGTGGATGAGGTTATTTTGGATTTGCAGATTTTCAAACAGAAACGCCGCCGGCTGGGAATTGTTTGCGTGTATGCCGCCGACCTTGGCCGCCGCGTAGAAAATAAATTCAGGTTTTGTTTCCGCGAAAAATTTCTGGACGGCGGCGGCATCCAGCAAATTGACTTCCTGGCGGGTTCGCCCGATCAGATTTTTGAATCCCTGCCGTTGCAACTCGCGCCAGATGGCGCTGCCCACCAGTCCGCGATGTCCGGCCACATAAATCCGGGAATCTTTGTTCATCAGCATGGGTGGAGTTTAAGCGAGACTCGTCCCGATTTGAATGCAAAATATGCGCTTCATTTTTTGGCTGACAGGCAGAAATTGGCAACGCATTTGGACTTTGAACTTTCGACTTCAGACTCATAAAGTATCGCCGTGCCAGTTCTTGCTTACATCATCGTCGCGGTCGCCGCTTATTTGCTCGGCTCGATTCCGACGGGATTTCTTGTGGCGCGCGCGAAAGGGATTGATATTCGCGCCGCCGGCAGCGGCAATATCGGCGCGACGAATTCGATGCGCGTGATGGGAAAACCGGCGGGAATTTTTGTGCTGCTCATGGATTGCGCGAAAGGTTACGCCGCCGTTGGTTTTCTCGGTCCGTTAATTTTTAATTGGTATGCACCTCATCTTTCCGGGTTGATCGTTTATTTTCACGACGAGCCGATCAAACTTCAAACTCGTTTTTATGTAATCGTGGGAATTTTTGCCGTGCTCGGGCACAACTATACTTGCTGGCTGAAGTTCAAAGGCGGCAAAGGGATTGCAACCACAGCGGGCGTTTATCTTGCGCTCGCGCCATTGGCATTGGGAATCGCGTTCGTGGTTTTTATTCTGGCAGTTTTAATGTCGCGATATGTTTCAATCGGTTCCATTGCAGCGGCAATTGCGTTGCCGGTCACGGTCTGGATCATGTCGCCCAATAATTTATTTCTCGGCATCGTCACCACCGCTCTTGGCGCAATGGCGATTTACAAACATAAATCCAATATCCAACGACTCATGGCAGGAACAGAAAATCGGCTCGGTAAAAAGACTTCAACGACGGAGGGCGCGAAATGAGAATCACCGTGCTCGGCGCGGGCGCGTGGGGAACGGCGCTCGCAAAAATCCTTCAAGAAAACGGCAATGCCGTGACGCTCTGGGATAAGAACGCGCCGGGGTTGGAAGAAATTCAGCGTGGACGCAACGAACGCTATCTGCCGGGCGTGGCTCTGCCGACGGATTGGAAGACGCAGGCGGATTTCAAGAAAGCCATCGGTGGCGCGGAGTGCATCGTGCTGGCGATTCCGTCGCAGGCATTCCGTGAAGTTTCAGAAAAATTAAAGGGTCATCCTGGAATTTTTGCAAGCATGACCAAGGGTATTGAATTTGAAACCGGCGATACGATGAGTCGCATCCTTCGCGAACACGCTCCGGCAAACCGTGTGGTCGCGCTTTCCGGACCGAGTTTTGCGCGCGAAGTTGCGCTGGGCATCCCGACAACCGTTGTTTGTGCGTGCGAAAGCGACGCCACCGCTAAAACCGTGCAGGGATTATTTCATCGCCCTGAATTTCGCATCTACCGTAGCACCGACGTTCTCGGCGTGGAATACGGGGGCGCGCTGAAAAATGTCATTGCCGTCGGCGCAGGCGTGAGCGACGGGCTGGGTTTTGGCGACAACACGAAAGCCGGCTTGGTGACGCGCGCGCTTTCGGAGATGCGTCGGCTCGGGGTGGCGTGCGGCGCACAGCCGGAGACGTTCGCCGGCTTGAGCGGCCTCGGCGATCTAATGCTGACGTGTTTTTCAAAACAAAGTCGTAACCGCGACATGGGCGAGCGGCTTGGCCGCGGCGAGAGCCTTGAAAAAATTCAGGCTTCGCATCCGAAACTGGCCGAAGGTTATCCCACGGCACGCTCGGCGCACCGGTTGGCGAAGGAAAAGAAAGTGCCAACGCCGATCATGGATGAAATCCACGCGATGCTTTACGAGGGAAAGAATCCGAAGCAGGCTGTGCGCGATCTGATTTCGCGGGCGTTCAAGGCGGAAGACTGATTTTGTTAAAATCGCTGAAGCGTTAAATGGCTTAATCGGAAATACGATTCAACAATTTAACTTTTTAACCATTCAACGCGGCCTTAATCAACTTCAACAGTTCCGCGTGCGACTCGACGGCTTTGAATTGCGGGAATTCCTGCTTCACCTTTTCCGGTGCATGAATCAAAAAACCGACGTTCGCCTCGCCAAGCATCGCGGTGTCGTTGTAGGAATCACCGGCGGAAATGACGTGATAGTTCAATGATTTCAACGCCGCGACGGATTTTTGTTTCTGGTTTGACTGGCGCAATTCGTAGCCGGTGATGCGGTCGTTCTCGACGATAAGGCGATGGCAAAAGAGCGTTGGCCAATTGAGTTGCTTCATCAACGGCTGTGCAAATTGTTCAAACGTGTCGGATAAAATGATGACTTGCGCGAACGAGCGAAGTTCATCGAGAAATTCCCTGCCGCCGGGCAACGGCTTCAACGTGCCGATGACTTCATGAATGTGCGAAAGCTTGATATCGTGCCGATTCAAAATCTCGATGCGATAACGCATGAGCTTGCCGTAATCCGGTTCGTCGCGCGTGGTGCGGCTCAATTCTTGGATTTTGGTTTTCCCGGCGACGGCGATCCAGATTTCCGGCGTCAACACGCCTTCCATGTCCAGTGTGACGATTGATTGTTTCACGATGCGGGAGTTTTTCAAAACTTGTCCGATCTGTCCACCAATTCAATCCATGGAAGAACAAAAAAGAAAAATTGCGCTTCAAAATTTAACTTGAAGCGCAACTTTCTTGGAAAATGAACAACGTCAATCCATCATTAAAATTCCAACCGGACGTTCAGCTCAATTTCCGGCGCAAAAGACCGATGCAGGACAGGCCAGCGCCTAGAAGCATGGCTGTTGAAGCAGCATCTGGAACACTCGTATAATTGGTCGTGGAACCCGTATTGATTGTCAACGTAATGCCAGTATCCTTATAAACACAATCAGGATCAATGCCGATGTCGATAAAACCGTTCAGAACATCAGCTGTCAGCAACGCTAAAGCGCTGACGCCAAAAATTTCATTCAATGTAGCCGCAGGAAGACCCGCTTTGGCAAAAACATCTTTATAGATCTGGATGCCGCTGGTAAAGGCATCGGTAGTAGCATCATTATCGGTATGAGTAGTGATGCCTGAACTGGCCGAGGTGCCAAGCAATTGGGTGTAAAGCCATCCAGCACCCCCTAAATTGGGTCCAGCCACTGTAAATTGTATATTGTTGTAAGTAAGCGTTGCGCTAAGAATTTGTTCACCGCCGGTGAGATCAGCTTTCAAAGCCGTCAGCCCACTGTTGATACCCCAATTGTAATAGCTCTCACCGCTCATTGTTTTTAAGGAGGTAGTTGTAAAGGTATACGGCGTCGCCTGTGCAAAATTCAAAACTCCAAGAAGAACACCAGCCAAAAACAATTTTTTCATATTTATTAGATTATAGTTGTTACAAATTACTACTGGATTTTAGTAAAGCACAAACAAGGCCAACTTATTTTAAATAAATTTAATTATATTCAAGTATCTAATAGAAAGTGATTTATAAATATTTTTTTTGAGTCCTGATTTTTGATTTTTTGTTAAT
>DATAUQ010000049.1:0-4835 GCA_036268155.1 Verrucomicrobiia bacterium
CCCGTTTTTGACACTTATTTTCTTTGCCATTTATTCCGGCTTCCGGGGACAAATGGATTACTTCCTGCTCTATACGGTCGCGTTGCTAGCGTGGCTTGCCTATATCCTTTTTAGGAGCTTGCAGTCGATTTATCACCGCAAACTCGTCAAAGCTGCAGACTGGAGCCAATGGCATAGCGTTTTGTCGCTCGTGGAAACCCTTAAAAAAATCGGACACTTCAGTAAGGTCAAAGTGCCGGCATCGTCACTAACCCGCTACCGGGCCAAAGCTTTGGCTGGCTTGGGTCGGCTGAATGAAGCCTTGGAGGAATATAAAGCGTGCGAGGGACAGCCCGACTGCCCCAGTTGGTTATACAAACTCTTCGTGGGATCGATTTATACCACCGCGAAACAATATGACAAAGCCATCGAATATAACCTCGCCTCAATTGCCGAGAAACCTACACCCACGGCTTGGATTGATCTGGCCGAACGTTATGCACGCTACAAACACGATCCAGTAAAAGCGCGCGACGCTATGGCCGAGGCAGAAAAAAGTCCAATGTCCGACCTTGCCAAACCATATCAATTTCGTTGCCGTGGCATCATCGCTAATTTAGAAGGCAATTATGCCATCGCCAAAGATGATCTTGAGGCCGCCATTGGATTGGTGGAGAAAGCCAAATGCCGTCCGTTCCGAGATGGCTTTCTTGGAGTAACGCGGGGATATTTGTGTTGCGCCCTAGCCAGACAAGGAGATTTGGCGGGCGCAAAAAAGTGTTTTGCACTCGCAAAAAAATATCTGAACGCCACGAAAGAAGATGAATTGCTGGGGGAATGTCGCCAATTAATCGGCGAATCATGACCATCTCTTTAATACATTGAAGCACACTCAAATATCCTTGTCTCTTGATTCCTCTCCCATCCGACTCGCCGCGCAGCGGGTGGGCGATGGGTAATCTCCCGCTCCCGCGAGCGAGGAATCGTGCGGAAAGGAATGCGGACTGTCAGGCTAAACTTAATTCCTGCCACAAGTGTGCGCTCATCAACTGGCCTTTGGCGAAGCAATCGAGGTTGAATTTTTCGTTGGGCGAATGGGCGTTGTCGTCGGGCAGGCCGAGGCCGAGCAGCAGGGAATCCGCGCCGAGGATTTTTTTGAACTCGTTGACAATCGGGATCGAGCCGCCTTCGCGCATCAAAATCGGTTTGCAGCCGAATGATTTTTCCAGCGCGCGCAATGCTGCCTGCGCTTGTTTGCTTGTCGGCGAAACGAGATAGGCTTCCGCGCCGTGACCGGCTTCGATTTCCAATCGCACGGTCGGCGGACAAATCTTTTTGAGATGATCGCAAACGAGCTTGCGGATGCGCGCGGGATTCATGTTCGGCACGAGGCGGCAGGTGATTTTTGCGCTGGCCCACGCTGGCACGATGGTTTTATTGCCCGCGCCTTGATAGCCGCTTGTCAGGCCATTGATTTCGACTGTCGGACGCGCGCTGCGCTGTTCCATGGCCGTGAAGCCGCGCTCGCCGAACAGTTTTGGCGAACCGAGAAGTTTTTGAAGCTCGGAATCCTTGAGCGGAAATTTCGAGGACTCTTCGCGTTCCAGTTTTGAAAGCGGATTAACGTCATCGTAGAAATGTGGAATTGCAATTCTTCCGTTTACGTCGCGGAGTTTTGCGAGCAACTGGCTCAAGGCCATCGCGGGATTTTCCACCGCGCCGCCGAAAACGCCGGAGTGCAGGTCGCGCGACGGGCCGTGCAGTTTGATCTCAAACGCGATGATGCCGCGCAGCGCGTAGGTGAGTGCGGGATGTTTCGGGCTGGGCATTCCGGTGTCCGAGACGACAACGGCATCGCATTTCAGTTCGTGGCGATTTTTTTTCAGGAAGACGGAAAGATTTTCGCTGCCAACTTCTTCTTCGCCCTCGATCACGAAAGTCAAATCGCAGGGCAGGGGAGTTCCGGTTTTCAAATAAGCTTCGACGGCCTTCAAGTGCGCGAAGTTCTGGCCTTTGTTGTCGGTGCTGCCGCGCGCGAAAATCGAGCGTCCGACGATGCGCGGCTCGAACGGCGGCGATTTCCACAAGTCGAGCGGTTCGGGCGGCTGAACGTCGTAGTGGCCGTAAATCATGAAGTGCCCGCCTTCGCTTCGTTTCGTCGCGGCGCGCGGCGGGGTTTTGGCAACGACAATGGGATGTCCGGCAGTCGGGCAGATTTTCGCGTCGAGTCCGATTTTGCGGCAATGGTTCACGAGCCACTCGGCACAGGCGCGCAAATCTTTTTTGTGCTGCGGTTGTGCGGAGACGCTGGCGAAGCGGAGGTAATCGCAGAGTTCCGTGACAAAGCGGGTCTGGTTTTGTTTCAGGTAATCAAGGACAACTTGCATGGCATTAGTTAATCCATGAACGGCGCGGTTGCCAAAACAAAAACGCATTGCGATTTTGCTGGTTTAATCTGGCGTTCCGGCGCAGACTGCGGCATGAAGAAAAGCAAGCCTGCCAAACCTGCAAGCCGCCCACGCATGAAACCGCTGGAGGCCGGGCAAACCTGGCGGATGGCGGAATTGAATCTTCAGGTGGAATCCGTCGGCAAACTTCTCGTGCATTACAAACTCGCCAAACCCAACGCCATCAGGATTCCAAATTCGGTCGGCGGCATAAGCACGATTGAAAAATTTTTGAAAAAGAACAAGGCCGTCCTCGCCCGGGGCTAGGCGCTTTGAATGATTGTCGGTTATGACCAGAAAAGAAATTGCGCAACGGGTCAGGATTGAGGCGAATGAACTCGAAGCCCTCGTCAAAAAACTCCAATACCGTTCAGAACATTTGAAGTGGCTGGCGGATTCATTGGAATCAGATGGCAAGCCGCCTGCCGTCCAAAACGAGAAGCCCGTCCCCGACGGCAAATTCCGAAAGTTGATCAACAAAGTCTACGGCGAATAAATGCGGATTTAACTGGCTTAATTAAAAGCACAGGCGCAACCTGTGGCATGAGGAATATAAAGCCCGTCCGCCGCGCCCGCCAGCAACCCTTGGAAGCCGGACAGCTCTGGCGCATGGCCGAGGCGAATCTTCAGGTGGGAATGGTCGGCAAACTTCTCGTGCATTACAAACTCGGCAAGCCGAACGCCGTGCGCGTCGCCAATTCGTGCAACGGCATCAAGACGATCGAGAAATACCTGAAGGCGCACAAAGCGGTCCTGGCTTGAGCAGATTGAAATTTCATTTCGCGAGCCGGGTCATGAAAGTGGCCCGGCATTTTTATTGTGCAACTGTTTCTGGCGCGTTGTAATCTCACTTTGCTTTGTATGCCCCAGACACCGCACATCGAAAAACATTTCACCGCCGGCAACACCGTGCGCGACATCGTCATCGGAATGTCCGATGGATTGACCGTGCCGTTTGCGCTGGCCGCAGGTCTGACCGGGGCGATCGCCTCGTCGCACATCGTCATCACGGCGGGATTTGCGGAGATTGCCGCCGGATCAATCGCGATGGGACTCGGCGGTTATCTGGCCGCGCGCAGCGACGCCGAACATTACGCCAGCGAACGCAGACGCGAGGAGGAAGAAATCGTCACCATGCCCGAAGCGGAGGCGCGCGAAGTGCAGGACATTTTCAAAACCTACGGCCTGAACGAAACTGAAAGCGCATCCGTCGTCGAAGCCCTACGCCAACGTCCGCAGGACTGGGTGGATTTCATGATGCGCTTCGAGTTGGGGCTGGAGAAGCCCGTGTCCGGACGCGCGTTGAAAAGTGCGCTGACGATTGCGCTCTCTTATGTCGTTGGCGGAATCATTCCTTTGAGCGCGTATCTCGTGCTGGCCGACGCCCACCGCGCACTGGATGTTTCCTGCGCCGTCACCTTGATCGCGCTGTTGGTTTTTGGCGCGGTCAAAGGCCGGTTCACCGGCGCGCCGATGATCCGCAGCGGACTCCAGACTGCCTTGATTGGCGGTTTGGCGGCAGCGGCGGCATTTGCGATCGCCCGGTTGATTTCATAAGCAAGCATTTCAAGCATCAATGCCGAAACAAGATCAGAATGAGGAGGGGTTAAAACTTATTCTCCGCAAAGAAAAATTTTCAGGTTCCCTGCAAGACTTTCGCCATGGCTTCGCGCAGTTCTTTTTGATTGAATGGTTTGCCCATCACCAAATCCACATTCGGAACAGGTTCGCCGCAAGACTCTGCGAATGCGGCCTTGCTTGAAATCATCAGGACTCGTTGATTGGGCAGGAACTCCTTGATGGCGGTTGCCAGCGAGTCGCCCTTCATTCCAGACATTAAAAAATCCGTTGTGACCAGATCAAACTTGTTCTGCTCAAGTATGGTCAACGCTTCTCTGCCAGTGCTGGCCGTTTGAACAGCGTGCCCGTCAATCTCGAGCAACATCTTGATGAATCTGGAGACGGTGGAGTCGTCCTCCACCACCAAAATCTTCCACACCGGCTTTCCCCTGCTGATTTCTTCTGACTGCAAGGAGTGATTATTATGAACAGTTCCCAGAAAGGCCACTTTTAGTTATTAACAAATTCGGGCATTAAAAAACTCCGGCAAAAGTCAAAGCGCACGAGATGTCCGTGTCCGGTCTTGTCCACGCATCAATTTCGCCACCTCCGCATGGGCAAACACCACGTCCGGGTCGCGCTGCAATGCCTCGTCATAATGGCCGGAAAACCCTTCGTCATCCGGCACCGCCACCAGCAGCGACTTGGCACGCGCCGCCAGCGCATCCGCACCCGACACTGTCAACGTCACCTTGCCATCCAGCGATTCATCCATCGCCGCGACGAGCTGCGACACCGGGCGCAGCCACGCGAACCACGCGTCGTTCGTCAACAATTGCAAAAATTGAA
>DATAUQ010000050.1:0-15842 GCA_036268155.1 Verrucomicrobiia bacterium
ATGTAATGAAAAAGATATTGCTGGGCGTAACCGGCGTGCGGGCCGAAATGCGTGGCGGCAAAGCGGCGCAGGCGTGGCTCGCTGGCGCGGCGGCGCGGAAAATAAAGCCGTTGCAGCGCGCGTTCAATCCAGACATCCACGGGAAACGCGGAATCAAATCCGTAGGCGAAGAGCAAAACGCAGTCGGCAATCTTCCCGCCCACGCCGCGCAGTTTCATCAGTTCGGCGCGCGCTTCGGCGTAATCCAGCCGGCGGATTTTTTCGAGGTCAAATTTTCCATCGGCAATCTGCCGTGCGGCGGCGAGCAGGTTCGGCGCGCGAAAACCCATTTTGCAGGCGCGGAGTTGCGCTTCGGTCAGGCTCGCGATTTTTTCCGGCAATGGAAATGAATTCATTTGTGGGAGGGACGGCGTGTCGCCGTCCCTAAAATTTGGGTCGCCGACACGGCGACCCTCCCAATTCGAGATTGGCTCGCCGAAACATTCACAAAGTTGCGAGACGATCTGCCGGATTTGGACGATTTGCTTGGTCGAGGACAAAATGAAAGAGGCGAGACATTCCCACGGTTCCTGTCGCAGCAGCCGCAGCCCACGACAACTGGCGATGGCATTTCGCATCGGCTCGTCGTCGGGAAAAGTTTTAAGGACGGCGTCCAGATCGGTTCCGGTTTGAAGAAATTCGCGGAGCCAGTCCAAATCGTCAATTCCCGTGGAAGTTTCGGCCAGAATCCCGCCGTCGGTTTGCGTCAGCCGCGCGAAATTTTTCCCGACCACGCCGATCCAGGAATTTTCATTTTGCTGCCAGCGGAAAACCTGGCCGGAGTTGAGCGTCGCCGCCAGATCGTAATCACGGACGCGAAAAATAATTTTCGTCGCCATGTTCAGCCGATTTTGGAATCGTCAAATTTCAAATCCGGCACGAGCGACGGCACTTTTGCGTGCCATTGCGGAAACCATTTTTTGCCGAAACTTTGCCACGCGCTTTCGATGGCGATGGCCGCCGCCGCCGCGTAACCCGCGCCGATGATTGCGCCGGCCAGCACATCGCTCGGATAATGCACGCCGTTATAGACGCGTGAAAATGAAATCGCCAGCGCCATAGGCAGCATAAACCAAATACTTTTCCGGTAAAAAAGAAAGAGCACCATCGTGGCGGCGAACATATTGGCGGCGTGCGACGAGGGCATACTGTTGTGACTGCCTTTGCCGGTGGCCATGTCCACGCCATTTTCATTTATTTCCGGCGGGACGTAGCCTTTGCCGATGATGCCGAACATTCGCGCGTCCGGCAGCGTGACGAACGGTCGCGGGCGGGCGACGGCGTGTTTGAGCGTGTTGCAAACCAAGCCGTCGTTGGTGCCGACGATGAGCGCCAGCATCACCACGCACAACCGCGCGCGCGATTTGCCGAAGACAAGCATGGCGACGCCGAGCGCGATGGCTACCGCAATGAGAACAGTTTTCATCCCGTTGCCGCCGCTCAAGATCGGCATGAGCCAGTCGAAGAACGGATTGGCCAACGAACGGTTGACGAAAAGAAACAGGTTCGTGTCGAGTGTTTGCAGCCAGTGCATCGGCGGCAGTGTAGCGGGAAAAGAAATTTTGAAAAATGGAATTACGGCAAAACTATTTTTGTCTTCGCTCTCGTTCGGCAGTAATCAGCCCGATTGCAAGAACAATTGCCGCAAGAACTGCAATACAAGAGCCAAAGCCGTAAATCCAATTTTCAAACGAAGCAGGCAAATATTTTGAAACCAATGGAATACTCAAACCGATGCCGAATAAAACAAATTCACCGTAAATATGTTTCTGACAGAACTTTTGAAATTGTCTTTCGCATTTCATGACTTGGAGTTCAATAAACCACGATGGAGCCGACGGGAAGATTTTTTAATTTTTCGCGCCCGTTCAAAAATTTCAACTCGATGAGAAAACTGATCTGTAAAATTTCCGCGCCCAGTTTTTTCATCAACGCCACCGCCGCCGCCGCCGTGCCGCCGGTCGCCAGCAGATCGTCAATCAACAGCACGCGCGCGCCTGGCTTGAGCGCGTCAATGTGCATGGCGACGGTCGCCGAGCCGTATTCGAGCGCGTAATCTTCTTCGTGCGTGGTGAACGGCAGCTTGCCTTTTTTGCGGACGGGCACGAAACCGGCCTTTAGTTTCAACGCGGCGGCGGCGGCGAAAATAAATCCGCGCGCGTCAATGCCCACGACGGCGTCCACCGAGCCGGGCTTGAATTTTTCCGTGAGCAGGTCAATCGCGCCGGCGAAGAGCCGCGCGTCGGCCAGCACGGGCGTGATGTCTTTGAATTGAATACCCAGCTTCGGAAAATCCGGGACATTGCGGATGGCGGCGGCGATTTCGGCGGGCGTGACGATGGAATCATTCATCTTTCTTTTTTGACGCTTCCAGTTTTTCGATCATCTTGCGAAGTTTTTTCAGCGCGAGATTCTGGATTTGCCGGACACGCTCGCGCGTGACACCGAATTTCACGCCGACTTCTTCCAAGGTTTTTTCAGTGCCGCCGTCGAGACCGAAACGGTAGCGCAGAATCGTGGCCTCGCGTTCATCCAGATGCTTGACCATGTCCTGCAACATATTCACGACGGTTTTGTCTTCGAGATTTTCGTAGGGCGACGTGGCGTTTTCGTCCTGCACCACGTCGGAAAAATTATTCGAGTCGTCGTCGCCAATCGGCGCGTCGAGTGAAGCGGGACGGATCGCGGCCTGCCGCATTTGCGTGACGCGCGCAGCGGTCATGCCCATTTCATCAGCCAGTTCCTCATCCGTCGGTTCGTGGCCGAGCATTTCCTGCAATTTCATCGCCGTGCGCCGCATCTTGGAAATTTTGTCGACGAGATGGACTGGCAGGCGAATTGTCTTCGATTGATTCGCAAGCGCGCGCTTGATGGATTGCTTGATCCACCACGAACCGTAAGTGGAAAGTTTTCCGCCCTTGGCCGGATCAAATCTTTCAACGGCTTTCATCAAACCGATGTTGCCCTCGCTGATCAAATCGAGCAGCGGCAATCCGATGCCTTCATAATCGCGGGCGATTTTCACGACAAGACGCAGGTTGGCTTTGATCATGTGTTCGCGCGCTTTTTTGTCGCCTTTCTTGATGCGCGCGGCGAGCTGGATTTCCTCGTCGGGCGTGAGCAATTTCACCTGCCCGATCTCGCGCAGATAAAGCCGGATGGAAGTGTCGCCGTCGTAACGCGAAGCTTCCTGCCGGATGAACGCGGTCGTGTCGCCCTCGGCAGGCTTGGGCAGCAAGGGATCGGGAATGACATACGCAGCAGGCTTGGCAACCGCCTGCGCGGAAATTCTCGCGCGCCGTTTGACTTTGACCGCTTTGGGCTTTTTGGTTTTTGCCGCCATAGGACGGGCAAGACGTTAAAGACGAATTGCGTCGTCGCAAGAAAAATTATTTTTTACCGCGCTCGAAATCAGTTTCTTCGCGCCTGCGTGATGTAGTAGAGCAGATTCAACATCGAGGATACCAGAGCGGCCACGTAAGTGAGCGCGGCGGCGGCGAGAACTTTGCTGATGCCCGCGCGCTCGTCTTCGCGCACAAGGCCGAGCCGGAACAACTGCTCCTTCGCGCGTCGGCTCGCGTCATACTCCACCGGCAGTGTCACGAGCTGGAACAAAGTCATTATCGCGAAAATCATAATGATGATTGGAAGCACAACCTTCATCATGTGAAGAAAGATTCCGACGAAGAAAATTCCCATGTAAGCCATGCTCGCGAATTGGGTTATCGGCACGATCGCCATGCGAAAATTGAACAATCCGTAAGCCGCCTGATGTTGCAACGCGTGGCCGGATTCGTGCGCCGCCACGCCGACTGCCGCGACCGTGCGCCCGCTAAAATTTTCCGGCGACAAAAACAGCGCGCGCTTCACCGGGTCATAATGGTCGCTCAAATGGCCGGGAACTTCCTCGACCGGCACATTGTTGAGGCCGGCGTCATCGAGGATTCTGCGCGCCGCCTGCGCGCCCGTCATGCCCGACTCGACGGCCACCTTGCTGTATTTGCCGTAAGCGTGCGACAATTTCACCTGCGCCCAGATGCCGATGAGCAATCCGGGAATCAAAAACAACCAATACGTTGGATCAAAATAAAACATAAACTCGATCAATTTTGACAGCGGGTCGTTTAATTCATTCAATGGAACGCGCCACCCTGCTGAAATAATACATAAATCGGGCGAATGTGCAATGCGCGACTAAATTTCCAAAACTTTCTCAAACCGCGTCAGATTTTTTGCGCCGCTGGCCGTGACGAGCGCGACGTCTTCCAGCCGCACGCCGCCGATTTCAGGATAATAAAGTCCCGGCTCGACGGTCATAACTTGTCCGGCTTTCAACTGGCCGTTGGAACTCGCGCCCATGCGCGGCGCTTCATGGATTTCCAATCCGAGTCCGTGTCCCGTGCCGTGAAAAAATCCCTCCATGCGTCCGTTGCGCTTGCCGGTCGTGTAACCGCGTTGCGCGAAAAACTGCTGGACGCATTGATGGATTTCCTTCGTCGAAGTTCCCGCGCTGACTTTTTGCAACGCGATTTTTTGTCCTTGAAAGACGGTGTCGTAAAGTTTTTTCACCGCGTCGCTCGCGCGCCCGCGCACGACGGTGCGCGTGATGTCGCCGAAATAGCCGGTCTTTTGCGAGCGCGGAAAAATATCAATGATGATCGGCTCATTCGCGCGCAATCGTCCGTGGCCGCGCTCGTGCGGATCGCAAGCCTGTTTGCCGCCGGCGACGATTGTGTTCGCGGCAAGCCCGCAAGCCTGCAAAATCGCGCAGTCAATCACGGCGCGCAATTTTTCCGACGTGAGTGGCAGGCCGTGATAAATGAGATTGCGGTTGCGGGCAATCTTTGAGCGCCGCAAGACTTCCATGCCCTCGGCCATTCCAACTTCGGCCATCGTCAATGCGGCGGAAATTTTTCGGACCTCGTCGGCGGATTTGATTTCGCGTTTCGGAAAAAAACTGGTTCGCGGTTTCAGTTTGATTCCGAGTTTTTTCAAATCCTTTGCCAGGCCGAGAGGAAAATTGTCCGGCACAATCGGGCGGCGGATTTTATTTTCGCGCAAGATTTCGCGGATGACGTGGGCGTAGCGCGGGGATTTCACGCCGTCGCGCCGGAGTTTTTGCTGATACGCGCTCAACGACACGGCTCGGCAGTGCGGCGCCTGTTTGCGCGCGCGATCAATTTCCAGATCGCTCAAGACGATGATCGGACGCGCGCCAGAGCGCAGATAAATGAACGGGTCGGGCACGAACAGGCCGGTGGCGTAAAGCATGTTCGCGTCGCGCTCGCTGTCGGCGACGATGAGAAAAGTTTCAGGACGATTCATTTTTCAGCCACAGATGAACACAGATAAACACAGATGAAAACACGGAAATTGCATTTGCCTCAATCTGTGTCCATCTGTGAAAATCTGTGGCTCAAGTTCCAAAAAGCCGGTCGCCCGCGTCGCCGAGGCCGGGAACGATAAAACCTTTTTCGTTCAGCTTGTGGTCAATGGCGGCGGTGAAAATCGGGACGCGCAGATACTTTTTCTGCACGGCTTCAATTCCTTCCGGCGCGGCGACGAGGTTCACCATGCGGATATGTTTCGCGCCTTGCTCGACGAGCAAATCAATCGCGGCCACGGAACTGCCGCCGGTCGCGAGCATCGGGTCAATCAGGATGGTTTCAAATTTGCCGAGATTTTCGGGCAAACTTTTGTGATAGAACATCGCTCGCAAAGTGGTTTCCTCGCGCTTCAATCCGATGAAGCCGACGCGCGCGTGCGGGATTAGCTGCAAAATGGAATCAAGCATTCCAAGCCCGGCGCGCAAAACAGGAACGAGCACGACTTCGCGTTCGAGTTGAAAACCATTTGTGCGGGCAAGCGGCGTCTCGACGTAAATTTTTTTGACGGCGAACGAGCGCGTGGCTTCGTAAAGCATGAGCGCGGCGATTTCACCGAGCAAGCGACGGAATTCCTGCGGCTGGGTCCGTTTGTCGCGCAACCGCGTGAGGTTGTGCTGCACGAGCGGATGCGAGATGACCGTGACGCCCTTCATTTAATTTTCAGGAGCCTGCCACAGGAAATACATACAACCTTCGCGCAGCTTCGGGATGTCCAGGCCGAGATCCAGCTTGATGTCATGCGCCGAACTGTTCTGGCCTAACATCGAGAGAAAATCCGAGATGTCGTAGCGCTCGCGATACTCGATGAGATTGGCGTCGGGGATATGCGCAATCTTTTCCGCGCGATCCACGGCGTCGTTGAAATCACCGACTTGATCCACGAAGCCGAGCGTGAGCGCCTGCGAGCCGGACAGCACGCGGCCGTCGGCGTAATCTTGCCAGTCGAACGCCAGCGCCCGGCCTTCGGCCTTGTTTTTATCGTGCGCCTGCGCGCGGCCCGCGCGCACGACGCCTTTGAATTTCTGGAACGTCTCGTCAATCAACGCCTGCACCATCGCATGTTCTTCCGGCGGAATTTGATTTGTCTCACGGTCGGGACTCAACATGTCCTTGAATTTGCCGCTCTTGAAAGTCATCGGCGCGATGCCGACCTTGTCCATCAACCCGCGATAATTGATGCCGTGCATGATGACGCCGATGCTACCCGTGATCGTCAGGTCGTTCGCGACAATCCAGCGGCACGGCGCGGAAATATAATAACCGCCGCTCGCCGCAAGGCTGCCCATGGAACAAACCACGGGCTTGCCGGAATCATCCTGAAATTTCGCAATCGCCTTGTTGATTTCGTCCGAAGCCATCACTTCGCCGCCGGGAGAATCCACTTTCAAAATGACGGCCTTGACGCGCTTGTCATCCTTTGCACGGTCAAGTTGCGCCTTGATTACATCCACCATGTTGTTGCCCGCTTGATCGGTCGTGTTGCCGGTGATGATGCCATCCACGGTGACGACGGCGATTTTGCTGTGCGCCCCGTTGTCTTCAAGGATGCCTTCGTCCAGTTTCGGCCCGACTTCGCGCGCGATGCTGTTTTTGAAACCGCGATTAAAACTGCCGCCAATCGCGTGCGAAACGGCCTGCGCAAAATTTCCCAGCAGGCTGAAACCGAGCAGCACGATCAAAATGATGGACACAATCATCCAACCCCAACTCCGGCGCGGTTTGGCGGGCGGTGGCGGCGTGATGACGGGCGGCGGCGGCGTCAATTGCGGCGGCACGCCGGGCGAAGAGAATGAATTTTCCATAACGCGCACAAGCTAGTGCAAAGTCCGCAGCGGGGCAAGGTGATGATTTGCCATTTACCAATATGGATGCACGAGCGGGCGGATTTCACTTTCGTAAAGTGCGCCGATCTTTTTCATCGTGGCGGCGGGTAACGACGGCAAATCCGACGCGGCGATGTTCTCCGCTACCTGCGCCGGGCGTTTAGCGCCGGGAATCGCGCATGTCACGGCGGGAAATTCCAGAATCCAGCGCAACGCCAGTTGCGCCAGCGCCGCGTTTTTTGGCACGAGTAATTTTAATTCCTCCACCGCGCGCAATCCGGTTTCAAAATCCACGCCGGCAAAAGTTTCGCCGCGGTCAAACGCCTCGCCATGGCGGTTGAAAGCCCGGTGGTCGTCCTTCGCGAACTTGCTCTCGCGCGTGATTTTGCCCGACAACAAACCTGACGCCAGCGGCACGCGCGCGAGAATGCCGACCTTGCGTTTCTGCGCTTCGGCGAAAAACAATTCACTTGGGCGCTGCCGGAAAATGTTGAAGATGATTTGCACCGATTGCACGTTCGGAAATTCAATCGCCTTCAGCGCTTCCTCGACTTTTTCCACGCTCACGCCGTAGTGACGGAGTTTTCCAGCCTTCACCAAGTCGTCGAGAATTCCAAAGACTTCCGGCATATAATAAACCTCCGTTGGCGGACAATGCAATTGCAGCAGGTCAATCGCGTGCGTGTTCAAGTTCCGCAAACTGCGCTCGATCCACGCCGTGAGATTGGTGCGGCTGTAACCTTCCGGCGTTTGCTTGGACAGGCGGCGACCGGCCTTGGTGGCGATGTAAAATTTTTCCTTCCGCTCCTTTTTCAATTTTGCCATCAGGCGTTCGCTGCGGCCATCGCCATAAACGTCCGCCGTGTCAAAAAAATTCACGCCGCCGTCGAGCGCGGCATGCAGCGCGGCGAGCGAATCCTTGTCATCCACGTCGCCCCACGCGCCGCCGATGGCCCACGCGCCGAAACTAATTTCCGAAACTTGCCAGCCGGTCCGTCCGAGTTCGCGATATTTCATGGCGGCAAGTTAAACCAAAATTTTCGCGGGTAAAATAAAAATATGTGTCCATCGTCTTGTCCTGTTCGTGGACTTTGTTTGCGTTCAAAAAGTCCGGCGCCGGTTTCTTTTTCATGCAAAAAGTCAAACGCGACGCCGTTTGCAAGGCGTTCTGCAACTCTGCGATGACGTTTTGAAAATCACCGCCAAAAAAATCGCGTGGCATATTTAATGCGGTAGTTTTTATCGTTCGACGACGAGCGGTTGGAGTGGTTTGACCACGCGATACCTTCCGCGAATTGTTTCATTTTTTTGACTTATGAAAAAAAATTCGCACCTCACAAAAATAGTTTTGTGTCAAAACCTCGGTTTTCTTGCGATCATCGCACTTTGCTACCTGAACGAACTGATCAAGCTGCCGTCGTTGATATTTTCCGGCCATCCATTCGCGTTTGTCTATCGCCGGACCACGGTGGAAATGCTGCTCTTTCTGGCCGTCTGGTTCCTGGTGAGCCTCTCGACGCGACGGCTTCTGAAACGTGTCCGGCAGCTTGAAGAATTCATGCGCGTCTGTGCGTGGTGCCGGCGCATTGATTGCAAGGGTGAATGGATGCGGCTGGAGGAATTCATGCAGCAGGGGTTTGACACGCCCACCACGCACGGCATCTGCCCGGAATGCCTTGAAACGCAGCGCGCCGCCATTGCCAAGGCGAAATTGACACGGAAAAATACGGAGGCGGCGGCAAGCTGATTGGCTTTCAACGGACGGAATCATTTTTCCGCGCGATTTGCCCATACCAGATTCCAGACGCGATGAAGACGATGCTGCATCCGGCGGTGAACCACATCAGAAATGGCACGGGCAAATAAAAATGCGCGCCGATTGCCGCCGCCGCCGAAAGTCCGCCGCACAGATACGAATAAAATGCGCTGGCCCGCGCGCTTTGCAGGCTTTTCTGAAGGATCAACTGCAACGCCTGGTCATTGCGCGCGAGGGCGGCGGCGCAATGGTCGGAGCAGGCCATGCGTTGCGTGGCGTTGGGTTTGGCGCAGTCGGCGCACAGCGCGCGTCCGCAATAGGCGCAGACGGCGACGGCTTCGGAATGATGCGCGAGACATTTCATGGCGTTGATGGACGGAGCGAAGCTGCGGCACGGCTGGTTGAAATGCAAATCAGAATTGTGGAGAGAAATTTTGGAAAGTGGGAAATTTGTGGCTTATTTAACCATAGCCAATCTTTAAGCTCTTACTATGTTTACAGTGCTGAATAAAGGAAAATGAAAATCGCGACTAAAACTAATGCCCCACAAATCTGATTAGCTACCGGTCCATGGCGCAATCCTGAAATTGCCAAAACCAAAGCTGGGCAAAACCATCCCGAAAATATCCAAATCAAAAATCCAAACTTAAAACGCTCTGGCCAAAGTGATAGAATCATCAATGCTGTCACGCCAAGGCCGCCCAGAGTCCAAATCATAGCCCAGACTCCGTGCCACTTCGCATTAAATATCGCACTCATCTTGACGCTTTAACAGATAATGGACAGGTCATTTTGCGACTATCCTGTTTCACAAACATAAGTTTACTTTACCTTTGGAATTTCTGTCTAGCGTTTTCTTGAAACAATGACAGGCGAATTAGCACAAATTCAATTTATGAAAATTAGTGTGATTCGCGTCACGGTATTTTTATTTTTTCCACATGGATTTTTTCCAGGTTGTTCTCGCCGAGCTGGAGCAGGTTGGCGTTGGCGTAGAGTTCCAGATTCGGGTTGAGCTGCGGCGCACCGAGCGCACGGCGTTCGCTGTCGAGTTCCTTGATGGACAGCATGTCGAGCGCGACGGGATCGCGGCTGAACCAAAGCCGGTTCAGCACGGAGGAATAATGCAGCAGGCTGCGCGAGCCGCCCTCGTATTGGCCGATGAGCGCGTCGGTGATGTTCAGCACCACGCGGTCGCCGAGGATGGGCAGCGCGTAAATCTCCGGCACGGCGGTGGCGAGCCGGAAGCCGTCGCCTTCAAAACGGCGCGTGTTGTCCACGCTGCCGAGCGCGAGGCTGTAAAGATGGCCGCAAACGCCGACGTCTTCCTGGTTGAGCAGCGGCGCGATGGAAATGATTTTAGTGATCTGTCGGCTGACAAGTTTGGAGACAAAAGAATTTCGCCCGACGCCAATGTTGGTTTTTCCAAATTCGAGATCGCCCCAGACGAGATTGCCGATGACGGCGGTGTCGGGCCGGTAAAAATTCGTCGGGTCGTAGCCGGTTTCCGCGCCGCCTTCCGCGCGCACGCCGAGTTGCTCCGCGAGCTTGAAAAATCCCGCAATGCGCAAATCATAGGCGTGTTTGTCCCAGATGATGATGTTTCTTGGCGGCACTCCGGCGTCGAGCAAACCATGAATCACGGCGGCGACGACGGCGGCCCGCGTGCCGGTCAACATTCCTGGTTTGGAAAAAACCTTGATGCCGATGACATCCTGCGTGGAGACAAGGCTGCGCCACGCGGCGGCGACGGTGGCTTTGCCGGTGAAATTGGTGATGCCGCAATTCACCATTGATTGGACAACTTCCGGATTGGCTTGAAAGTCGGTGACGGCGGCGGAATTTTCAACGCTGACAACCTGCACATGGGCGTTTTGAATCAGAGACTGGCCATTGGTTTGAACCAGCAAACACGCGAGCCAGAGCGCGCCCGCCATCGCGAGGCGGCGAAACATTTTGGCGGATTGAAGCTGTGCGTTTCTTGACACTTTCAGGCGCGGATGCTAACACCTTCGCCGATGCCAGCCAAAAAAAATCGGAATTATTGCGGCGCAATCATTTTTTTGACGCTCGCCCTTTTCATCGCCGGCTGCACGCCGCCCGGACCGCGAGCGCTGCTTAAAGGCAAAAAACTTCTGGAGCGCGGCGATTACACCGCCGCCGTGGAGCAATTCAAGACAGCCACGACGCTTTTGCCAGCGAACGCGCAGGCATGGAATTATCTCGGCGTCGCCTGCCAGCGCGCCGGTCAGCCCGCCGACGCGGTGACGGCTTATCAACGCGCGCTCAAGCTCGACCGCGACTTGGTGGAGGCGCACTACAATCTCGGCGTGCTCTGGCTGGAGCAGCAAAAATTTGATTCCGCGAAAACGGAATTAACGGCCTATACCTTGCGCCGCGGCAACGCGCCGGAAGGCTGGCTTAAATTGGGATTGGCGGAATTGCGGAGCGGCGATCTGGCCGGCGCGGACAAAAGTTACGGCAATGCGCTTTACCTGAACACGAACAATGCGGAAGCGTTGAACGGACGCGGCCTCGTGCGCGTCGAGCGCGGACATCCGCGCGACGCGGCGTTGTTTTTTGCCGCCGCCGTCCAGTTTCATCCTGACTATGCTCCGGCAATCTTGAATCTGGCGGCGGTCGCGCAACAGGATTTGCACGACAACAAACTCGCGCTGGAATATTACCGCGTCTATCTGGCGCTGACACCGCGCGCGGAAAAATGGGATGAGGTGAACGCCATCGTCGCCAACCTCGAAACGCCAGTGACAGTCGCCGTCGCGACTCCGCCGCCGCGTCAAAATGCAATCGCCGCATCCACGCCGCCAATTGTTCATCCCATCGCGCCGCCGAAAACACAGACGACTATGCCACGCGCCGTTTCCAGTCCGCTGGCGCGCGTTGCGCCTTTCGCACCGCCGCAAGTAGTGAAGGTCACGCCGGAGCCGGTGATTGTCCCGACGCCAGTTCAAGTCGTGGTTGCACCCGAACCGGTGGTGGTGACTTCGCCGCCGGAGCCCCCGTCCAAAAAGCCTGGTATTTTGACCCGGCTCAATCCCATCCGCTGGATTTCTCCCTCCGCGCAGGAAACAAAATATGTTGATAGCGGAGTGACGCCGCTGCCATCGTCGGACTCACCGTCGCCTACAATGCCAATGCCTGTTCAAATCGTGCCAAAGAGCGCGCCGCCAGCGGTCATGATGCCGATCCATATTGTCCAGCCTGCTGCGCCGACATTTCCGCGTTATCTGTATTTGTCGCCGCGCAAGCCGGGCGCGGGCAATCGCGTGGCCGCTGCCGCCGAATTTTCGCAGGCGCAGATTTTTGAGCAAGGTTCTCACTGGACGGACGCGATGGAATCGTATCGGCGTGCCACGCAATCGGACGCGGGCTGGTTTGAGGCACAATACAATTACGGCGTGCTGGCCTACCGGTTGCGGAATTACAGCGCGGCATTGTCCGCCTATGAAATGGCGCTGGCCATCCAGCCGGATTCGGTGGACGCTCGCTATAACTTCGCGCTCGCGCTCAAGGCGTCCGGCTACGCGCCCGATGCGGCGGCCGAATTGAAAAAAATCCTCGCCGCCAATCCCAGCGAAGTCCGCGCGCATCTTGCGCTGGGAAATCTTTACGCGCAGCAGATGCACGACACGGCGCAGGCGCGGGCGCAATACATGAAAGTCCTGGAATTGGATCCGCGCAACCCGCAGGCGAACGACATCCGGTTCTGGCTCTCGGCCAATCCGGCTTGAAAATGCGGCATTGAATTTGCTGGTATTTCCGCGTGAAGGCTATAATTTCAATCATATGATTGCTGCGGCAACCCAGGTAACCCGTCCAATGTCTCTCGACCATCTGCCGTTCGGATGGTTTGACGTCGCGCTCGTGGCGGTGCTGGCCTTCGGCCTGTTTCGCGGGCGCAAAAACGGCATGACCAAGGAAGTCTTGCCGGTGTCCCAGTGGCTGGTGACGGTGTTCGCGTGCGGACTGGCCTATGAGGTCGTCGGGCAATTGCTCATCAATCTTTCCGGCTGGGGCAAATTGCCGTGCTATCTCCTGGGTTATTTCATCGTGATGTTCGTCGTCTATCTTCTGTTCCAACTCCTAAAAAAGTTTTTTCCAGAGCGGCTGAAGGGCAGCAATTTTTTCGGCGGCAGCGAATATTATCTGGGAATGGTTTCGGGCATGGTCCGTTATGCGTGCATGCTGTTGGTAGCGCTGGCGCTGCTCAATGCGCCTTATTACTCGGCGGCGGACATCATCAAAAGCAAGGCTTACTCGGCGCGCTGGTTCGGCGGCGGCCTGCAAGGTTACAGCGGTGATTTTTTCCCCACGTTGCAGAGCGTGCAGGAAGACGTCTTCAAAAATTCACTCACCGGCCCGTTCATCAAAAATTATCTCGGCGTGCTTTTGATCAATTCGGTTCCAGCCGGTGCCGATCAAAAAGCGGCACCGCTAAAACAGCCGATCATCCACATCGGCAACTGACCGGCGCGACGCGCCACTGAACGCGCATGGCCGGAATTTCCCCCGCAACACTCGAACGCATCCGCGCCGCCAGCGACATCGTGGACATCATCGGCGCGTATGTGCCGCTGAAAAAAGCCGGCGCGAACTTCACCGCGCTCTGCCCGTTTCACAAGGAAAAATCGCCGAGCTTCAACGTCAATCCGCACAAGCAGATTTTCCATTGCTTCGGCTGCCACAAAGGCGGCGACGTTTTCACCTTCGTCAAAGATTACGAAAATATTGGTTTCGTGGACGCCGTGCGCCGGCTGGCCGAACGCGCGAAAATCCCGCTGGAATTCGACAACAATCCCGCCGAGCAGCAATCGCGTCATCTCAAAGATCAACTGCTGGAAATCCATGAAAAAATTACGCAACGCTGGCAAAATTGTCTGCTCAACGAAGCCGCTGGACAAATGGCTCGCGATTATCTCGCCAAGCGCGGAGTTTCAGCGGACGCGATAAAATTATTTCGTCTCGGCGCCGCGCCGGAAATTTGGGATGACACAGTCAATTGGGCGAAAAGCAAAAATTACGAACTGCCGCTCGTCGAAAAAGCCGGATTGATCATCCGCAAAGAAGAAACTGGAAATTATTACGACCGTTTTCGCGGACGGCTCATGTTTCCGATCTGCGACGAGCAGGGCAGGGTGATTGGTTTCAGCGGACGCACTTTGTCCGGCGACGAAAAAGTTGCGAAATATGTCAACTCGCCGGAGACCGCAATTTTCACCAAAAGCAAAGTTTTTTTCGGCCTCGACAAATCCAAGCGCGCGCTGCTCGACGCGCAATCCGCCATCGTCTGCGAAGGCCAGTTGGATTTGATCGCGTGCTTCATGGCCGGCGTGCAAAACGTCGTCGCGCCGCAAGGCACCGCCTTCACCGACCAGCACGCGCGGATTTTGAAACGCTACGTTGACGAAGTCGTTTTGTGTTTCGATTCTGACGAAGCCGGGCAGAACGCCGCCGTGCGCTCGCTTGACCATTTGCTCGCGTCGGGAATTGCCGTGCGCGTGGCCGTGATGCCCAAGCCGCACGACCCGGACAGTTTCATCAAGGCCAACGGTGGCGAAGCGTTCCGAAAACTCGTTGAAAGCGCGGACGGATTTTTCGATTATTATTTGAATCGCCTTTGCGCGACAAATGAAATTGCGAGCGACAAAGGCCGGAACATCATTTTGCGCGACATGGCCGAGGCCGTCCACAAAACCGGCAGCGCAGTTTTGATTGACGCTTACGCCCAGAAAACTGCGCTGCGATTGGGTGTTTCAACGGAATCGGTCCGCGCCGAATTCAAAAAAAATCCGGTGGCAAAACCTGCTGCGACGGAAAACGACGATGAAATTGTTTCCGCCGAACGGGGGATGCCGCGTCCGTCATCGCACGAACTTCATTTGCTCAAACTGCTTTTGTTGCACGACGAATTGATCGCGTGGGCGGCATTGCGCCTGGACTTGAATTGGATTCAAAATCCGCTGGCGCGGCAAATTATCGAGCAAAGGCTCGCAGCGCAGGCAAATGAAACCTGGCGCACGGTCGGCGCGTTTTTAGATTCGTTTGAAATTTTCGAAATGCGAAACCTTGTCACCGAGGTCGCCGCCGAAGACCGGAAAATTCCAAATCCCGAACAGCAACTGGCCGACGTGGTTTTGAAATTGCGTAATCAATTTCTCGACCGTCAGATCGCGACGTTGACGCAAAAAGCCAGCCAGCCGGAAATTTCTGAAGACAAAAAACTCGAATTGCTTCACGAGCAGCAAAAATTGCGGGAACAAAAACGCCTGCCCATCTCGCAATTGAAAAATTAAAAAGGCGCAATCCATTTTTGGACTGCGCCTTTATTTGAGTCAGAAAATTACTTCGCGCCCTGGTCAATCCACGCGCGGATCAGGCCGATTTGATCCGGCGTGAGCGGCTTGGCATTTCTACCTTTGGGCATGAATGACTGCGGATCGCCCAGGTGCGCGATGCTTTCAATCAAGTCGCCCTTGGTGCTGTCGCCGACCACGATGATTTTGCCGTCCTTGCCGCCTTTGAGCGTGCTCTCCAGACTTGTGAGCACAATTCCGTGGCCGGGTTTCTTGTCGCCGTGGCATTTTATGCAAGCGGCGTCGAAAATCGGTTTGATGTCGGTGGCGAAAGTCACGCCGGTTTTCGTCGAGGCGGGCGGCAATTTTGCGGCGGACGCGGCGGGTTTGGCGTCGTCGGCTGATACAACCAGCGCGGTTCCAAATGCGAGCAGTGTAAGAATAAAGGTTTTCTTCATGTTTTTGAATAATGATTGTGTGCCTGCGATTCAGCAGTAAGACGCCTGAAATGGAGAAAAGTTTC
>DATAUQ010000051.1:0-7900 GCA_036268155.1 Verrucomicrobiia bacterium
CGTGTTTGCAGCCAGTATTCCATATGGGCCGCCATTCATTAGTGAGTAGCGAATGTTGTAAGAAGTCGCACCTTGGACGGGCTGCCAAGATAACTCCCCAGATTGATTTCCGTTTTTGCCGATAACTCCGGTTGGAAAATCACAGGCTTGGTTGGTCAAGGTGAATGCGCCGCCTAAAGTTCCGCTGCCGACCTGCTCGCGGATATTTTTTGCATTAACAAAGTGCCAGCGCTGCGGGCCGTGGCTGCTTTCATCATTCGCCCAAAGATAATAGTCTCCATTGGTCGTCTTCATGAAGATTGGACAGCCATCATTGCCGGCAAAACCGGGTATCGCTCCATCATAAGCCAGATGCTGTATGGAGCTTTCGCCGAATTGACCCACAAACAACCCGTCGTCATAGTAGTGCATATATTGGGCGGCCTGGCCGGAGTTGCGGAAGAACTCACCATTGTAACCATACATCACGTTGCGGTCAATCGCTTCGAGATTATTACCCGCATAGGTGACTCCATTATCAATTTCGTAATTCCCGCAGCCATTCAAGTCACCAGAGGGACTGGCTTTCCAAAGCCAGTTGGTGGTGCCTGCTTTTATCCCACCCAGATGCCAGCCGCTGTTCAAGGACTGGTCAAATGAAATCAAAACATTGTTTGTGCTGATGGTGGTGCGCTCGTCGCCTCCGCCATAGCCGCGTGGAACTGGATCGGTTGCCCCATTGGGCGCCGAGGCGATTATTTTCATCGTGTTCCACGTCGGGTTATTGTTCGCGTCAAAACCACTCAAGGTGGCTTCATAAAAAGCCGCGTTGCCAAGGGTTGTAAAACGCGCGGAACCATCAGGCCCCAGGGAATTCCAACCATTCGCCGGAATTGCACCGGGAAAGATGCCGGTAAAACGGAGTCCATTCGTAGGAACTAATTCGCATAGTTCTTTCATATTAAGCCCAGGTTGGACAGAGGTGTTGTCTATCAATGCATATGTGCGGCCATTGGTGAATGTGGTGACTTCATACAAACCATTTTTAGAGGAGATATGGCTGGCGTCCACGTTCGCCTTCCAATTATTCACCAGCGTCCATGCTTGCGAAAGCGGCTTTGTATAATCCACATTGAATTCTAGGAATTGATTGAAAACACGGGAAGGATTGTTCGGGTCAACACTGTCGGCGTAGGAAAGGGGCTGATACATGATTTGTTCAATATAATTCCGGTCAACTGAAAAATGCAGAGAGCGGTGATTTTCTTCGTCCCCGACCCAAAATGATCCGTCCGGGGCGAAGCACAGGAAGGACTGGTCAACTCCTTCAAGGCTGAACCAGAACTTGTTTGTCTCGACTGCCACGCCATTCGACTGATACCCGCCTGCCAGGCCGTAAGTCCAAAGCAATGTCCCTGATTTGTCAAACGCCTTCACCTGCTGGCTAGCCCCGCCATCGGCAACAAGAACGATATTTGCATTGGTTGGATTCACCGCCACGTCCAATGGCTCGGACAGACTGGAAATGGTCAGGGCTGCGGCAGGACTGATTCCGACATTGGTATAGCAGATCAATGTTTTATTGCTGGAAATAACCCATAAACTTCCATCGGGAGAGAAGTTCAGGCGCTCTGGATGTGGGATGCTGAAATTAGCCACCGCCGAACCTGAACGTTTGTCCACCAGATAAACCCTGTTGTCGGGCGCGACCGATATGGCAAGCAAGTTTCCGTTTTGCTGCACACTCAACCCGCTGAGTCCGGGTTGCGTCCCGACCAAAAGGGACTGAGAAAAAGACTGCCCATTTCCATTGTCAATGGTCACGCCGTTGTTAAAAAATGCGGGGTCATGATTAGTCACATTACAGGCTATGACACATCCTTGATTCGGTGAATTTCGAGTGGCGGAAGCTCCAAAATAAACCCAGTTGCTATCCGCAGTCACATACGTCCATGAGCGTTGGTTTATGTCAATAAGAGGTTCAAACGAAACTTGATCTTCGGGGCTGTAACACCAATACAACCCACCCGCCATCCGCTGCGGATCCGTGGTGATGAAGCTGCGAAAATTATAGCGACCCTCATTATAGCCCGAAACATAAAAAGCATTGGTTCCTACGATCGCCATATCCTGTATGGGGTAAAATCCCTGATGAACTGTCGGCCCGGATAATTCCGCCGAAGTGTTCCCGATCGCTCCATCCCAGACATATTCCGCGCTATTCTGGAGCAACTTGATTTGGTAGGCGCCTGCGGGCACGGCGTTGCTGTTGTCATCCAGTCCGTCCCAGACGGCGGAATAAGTTCCTGCCGAATAATAACGATGCTTGCTCCAAAGCGTGCGGATCAGTGTGCCATCGGGTGTGAAAACACCGGCGCTGGTTTTACATGGTTCGTCCAAAGTGAAGGAAAACGAGGTGCTTTGCGCATACGCGGCGCAGGCCGCGCACAGCAGCCATGCCATCATCATCCGGCCAGTCCACCGGGATAAAAAAACTTTTGCCAGTCTCATAAAAGTGGGATGACTTTTAGGTTCGGATGCGACAGCCGTTCTCTGTCCGCGCGTTCAACCGCCGGAAATTGAACATGAACACAAACCCTCTCTTGATCAAAATGTCGCACGCTTGAGCCGCAGCCCTCAACATGATAGCCAGACTTCATACGCACAGTTAACAAAATAATGGTGATGCGGGTCATCAGAAAATCCCTCCTGAAATTCCATTGGTGTAGAGAGTGCCGAGTTCATTTACGGATAAAGCGCGATCATAGAGCCTGACGCCAGCCATCGGGAAATCGGGCAGGTTGGAGGCCGGGCCTGAATATCCAGCGCCGCCGATGTAAAAGGGCTGCGCGCCGACGCCGAAGGTGAGGCTCGCGCTCGTGCTTTGAGCCAAAACTCCGTTGGTGTAAAAGTAAATATTTGATCCGTCATAGACCAGTCCCAGAAACGTCCACGCATTGGTCGCAACCGGTGTCGAACCAAGTGTGAAAGCCGTGCCAGAAGAGTTGCGGAACCGGGCCTCATAAACTCCGCTAGACAAAGTATCAATATAAAACGCTCCCGCACCGTCAGCCGGCGCTCGAAAGCCGAAGCAATTGTAATTCGAGGCGAGATCGTTTGATTTGACCCAGCCCATGATTGAGATGGTGGTGGAGTTTGTGATGGTGTTGGACAGATTGGCGATGGAAACGCAGGTGTCCGTCCCATCGAATACCAACGCCGTGTTTGCCACGCCGTTCACACCGTTGCCATAAGCGATGGTTCCGTTTCCTGTGCCGTTGTTGCCCGCAAAATGGTCGTTCAAATCTCCTGCCAGCGGATACCATGCTATAAGTCCGCTCGTGATGTCAGTGTAGATTGCGTCTGTGGGCGTGTTAATTGGAAGATAGTAAGTGCGATAGAAACGCTGGTTGAACTGGCTGGCGTTGGAATCCACAAACGCAAATGGGGAAATGTTTGTCCGCACCGGAACCCAGTCCACTAGGTTGGTGGAGGCTTCCACGACATATTGATAATTAGCAATGCCCGAAACGCTCAAGGCAAACTGGCCGTTGACGCGGGAAGCCGGGGTCAATGTGGCCGCCGTTGTCGGGTAAACCGCCAGGTTGGCCGTGGAGCTGTTGGTTGAACCGGCGCTGTTGGACACGGTCACATAATATGTGCCAGCTTGAATAGCTGTTACGTTGTTTAAAGTCAAAACCGTATTGGTCGCGGAGGCGATTTTATTTGCATAATACATCCATTGATACGTCAGTGGGCCGGTTCCGGTGGCCGTTATGCTGAAAGTCACATTCTGGCCGACAATGGCCGTGTTGGTCGTCAACATTTCAATTATCGTCGGCGGCTGATTCGTGATGGTCACAGGAACGGTATAAGTTATTTCATCTGAAAAGTCGCTTTCTTGATTTAAAGCATCGTAGGTAGTGGCTGCAAAGTAGTAAGTTGTGCCTTCAACCAGTCCTGAAATGGTCGCGGTGGTCACGTTTCCAAATAAAACTTTGCCGGTATAAACATGGCTGGCCGTGCCGTAATAAATATTATAGCCCACAACATTGGTGTCCGTGCTCGCTTCCCAGCCAAAAGACAAACTTTCAGTTGCCCGCACCGGCATCGGTCGAAGAATAGCCAGACCGCTCAACAGAAATAAAACTAGGGCCGCACGTTTGTTCGCAATTTTTCCAAATTGACACATCATTATGCCTGCTTACGCATAAGGATTGCCAAATAGGATGGCTTAAGGCTTATATTTGCAACATATGGGTGACATGATGGTTTGATAAGCTCAACCCACCCATAATTACCTTAAAAACATGGGGTTTTTAAGGCTTTTTTAACAAAAATAGTTTGCTAACATTTTCCATAAGACAACAAATCCATAAAAGCAACAGATGACATCAGTCATTCGCAGTCATTCGGATTGAATCTTTGTGGAAATTTTTAAGACAACACTGTCAAGAACTTACCCTCGCCTTCCAGACCGTGTGAACCAAAGGATTCTGAAGAAATTTCCTGAATGGCCTCTGATAAACTATTCAGGCAGGCGCGTCGATCCGCACGCGACACGGTGGCCAATCCGCGCGTTCTGCGGGCGAGGACTACCGGTTCCCTAAATTTTCAAAAAATGAGACTTGACTTTTTCCGGAATTTCACCGAGTCTAACTGCATCCCGTTATATTGCCGTCTGGCGGGGTGTCTATTCGATGGCATTAGCCACTCATTGGACGTTAAATTAAGGGCTTGTGCGTCAACACAGCCCGTTATGTGAAACAAATTAAGTGGAAGGGTTGACAGGAATGGCACTGTGAAACGGTTCTCAAAGCACCGTTGCGCTTTTGACGAAGTATCGGGAGTTCCATTCTCCCCCCTTCCGCTTTTAGCAACTGCGGCAAAATCAATGGTTTTTGAACGAGCCACTTTGAAAAATGGAAAGTTACAACAGTTTCTTACCGCAAATGCACGGGCATCGAAACACTGACAGCCAAAGTTTCCGCCAAAACGTGAATGCCTTTTTCAATCTGTTTCGACGAGGAAAATTCATCCGGCCTGTGGCTGTAACCTTTGCGACACGGAATAAAAATCATGGTCGTCGGACAGATTTGCGCCATGAACAGTGAATCGTGATACGCGCGGCTGGTCGTTTTTTTGCAGGAAATTTTTTGCGCGCGGCAAATTTCGGAAATCATTTCAACAAGCTTTGAATCGCAAATCGCCGGCGGATCAAGATTCAGCAATTCTATTTTCGATTTGATTTTCCGGCGGCTGCAAATTTCGCGCGCCGCGTTTTTAATCTGTTTCAGCGCTGCGTCGCGCGTCGCCACTTGCGTGTCGCGCAGATCAATTTCCAAATACGCCTTGCACGGAACACTGTTCACCGCGCCGGGTTCGATACGGAAAATTCCTGTCGTGCCAACCGTGTCGCGACTGCCGCTTGCGCTGACAATTTTTTCAACCGCCAGCGCAATTTCCGCACCGGCAAGCAATGCGTCGCGGCGAGCGGGCATGAGCGTCGCGCCCGCGTGACCGCCGACGCCGGTGAGTTGCAATCGCAAAGTGCTTGGCGCGGCGATTTTTTCCACGATGCCGATGGAAATTTTTTCTTTTTCCAAAACCGGCCCCTGCTCGATATGCAGTTCGATGAACGCGGAATAAAAATTCTTCGGCAGCTTGACCGAATCCAGCTTGCCTTTGCAGCCGCCGCGCTTGCGCCAGAATTCCAGATTTTCTCCATCGCGGTCTTTGAGTCCTGGGGCTTTTTTCGACGACAATACGCCGCTCAACAAACGGCTGCCGAGACAGCCGACGCCAAAGCGGGTCGGCTCTTCGGCGGTGAAAACAATCAGTTCGATGGATCGTTTCGGCTGGAAACCGGATTTTTTCAATGCGCGAATGGCTTCAATCGCGCCCAGCACGCCCACAACGCCGTCGTATTTTCCCGAGTTTGGAATCGCGTCAATGTGTGAGCCAGTGGCGACGGCTGGCAGATTTTTTTGTGCGCCTTCCCAGCGCGCAAAAATATTCCCAACGGCATCCTCGCGAATTTTCAATCCGGCTTCGCGGCAAAGATTCTTCACAAACGCGCGCCCACGCAAATCCGCTTCTGAAAATAAAATTCTCGTGACGACTGGCGGCGCGACTTCGGTGATGAGTGCGAGTTCGTCAATTTCCTTTTGCAGCCGCGTGATGTTGACTTGCAACGGCTTCATTGCGGAATCCGGTTCACATTCTTGTAATAAATGTAGCGCGCGGGCTGCGGGCCGTCAGCGATGAACCATTGCGGGCAATATGGCGCGATCCAGATCGCGTCACCCGCCGTCACCGGATGCCGGTCTGCGTCGAGCCGATACACACCCCTGCCGGCGAGAATCAACATCCCGTGCTCCATGACGTGCGTCTCGACGAACGGCAGCGTCGCACCGGGATCGTAGGTGAAAATGTTCACGGCCATGTCCGTCGCGAGAGAATCGGGAATCAAGGTTTTCAAGCGCGCGTGCTTGTCACCGAGGAATGGCGCTTCGGGAATTTCCTTTTCGTTGCCGGTGAAAAATTTCAGCGGCCTTTGTCCAGCGAGCGGCTCGTAAGTTTTTTTGAAAACGAGCAGCTGCGAATATTTCGCCGCGCCGCGAATTTCGTATTTCGTTCCCGGTGGCAGAAAGGCGAAACCGCCTTCCGCCATCGTAACGCCATTCACTTTTAATTTTCCGGCGACGACGTAAAAAAACCATTCGTCTTTTTCAGTTTCGCCGATACCGACACTTTTTACGTCGAGCGAAATCAGAAATTGCGACAGTCCCGCGCCGAGCGCGGATGAAATCAGCACGATTGGCGTGCAATCTGTCCAGCCGGGAAACACGCTCGCGACATGGCCGTCGGGCGTAATTAGCGCGTAGTTGCGTTTGATGACATTGCGTGTGAAACCGTCTTTCGGATTCATAATTTGTTAATTTGCTTCGCCAGAGTCTGGATGAAATCCGCCAGCACTTCAATCGCCACGCGCACGTCGGTGGTCTTGACGGATTCGGCGGGATTATGGCTGATGCCGTTTTTGCAGCGAACAAAAAGCATCGCTACTGCACAAATCGCGGAAAGCGCGGCGGCATCGTGGCCTGCGCCGCTTGGTAATTTTAGAACTTCAAGTCCGCGTTGCGCTACGGATCTGGAAAAAATCTGTGTCAAATTCTTGTCGCATTGCACGGCGTCGGTTTGCTGCACCGGCGTCCAATTCAATTTGAGTCCGCGTCGTTTTGCGATGGTTTGCGCCTTGGCTTGCAATGCTTTTACAGCGGCGATTCGGCGCGAATCGTTTTGATCGCGCACGTCGAGCGTAAGCAAAACTTTTCCGGGAATCACGTTGCTCGCGCCGGATTCAACTTCAATTTTTCCAACCGTGGCCGTAACGCCGCAAGTTTCAGCGGCGAGAACAAGTTCCGCCGCGCCCGCGAGCGCGTCGTGACGCAGATTCATCGGCACGGTTCCGGCATGGCCGGCGACGCCGAGAAATTCCACGCGCAACCGGCTTTGCCCGGCGATGGCGGTCACGACTCCGACCGGCAGATTATTTTTCTCCAGCACCGGCCCTTGCTCAATGTGAACTTCCGCGTAGCCGAGAAATTCATTTTTATTTCGTCGCGCTTTGATAATCTGTTTTTCTTTGATGCGCGCCAAATCTGCGGGCGTGAGCGTTCCGGCGAAGGCGCGGCTGCCGAGATACGCGGTTTGATAACGCACGCCCTCTTCGTCGCTGAAGCCGACGATTTCAAGATTGAACGGTAATTCTATATTTCGTTCACGAAGCAATTGCACGGCAGCAATCGCCGCGAGCACGCCAAGCGGGCCGTCGTATTTTCCTGCGGCGCGCACGGTGTCGAGATGCGAGCCGAGCAGAAAAGTTTTTGCTCCGCGCTGATTTGAATTCCAGCGACCG
>DATAUQ010000052.1:0-3618 GCA_036268155.1 Verrucomicrobiia bacterium
TTCACCGCGTCGCTCGACCGCGATACCATTACGCTCGGCGAAAGCGCGACGCTGTCGCTGACATTTGAAGGCGGCCAGTCGAAAAATGTCCCGACGCCGGGCGTTCCGGGCCTGCAAATCACCCAGACTGGCACTTCGCAAAACGTCAGTTTCGTCAACGGCGCGATGAGTTCGGCTGTCACCGTCACTTTTTCCGTCACAGCGCGGCAGGCGGGCGAATTTACCATTCCCGCGCTCACCGCCGATGTGAACGGCCAGCAACTTTCCACCACGCCGCTCAAGCTGACCGTGCTAAAAGCGGACGCGCCAGCCGCAGCCGCGATTAATTCAGGAAACGAAATCGCATTCATGAAACTTTCCCTGCCGCAAAAAAAAGTCTACGTCGGCCAGATGCTCACGGCGCAATTGCAAGTCTGCCTCCGCGACGACGTGCAGAATTTTGGCAACTTTCAATTCACCGGCCAGCCAGCCAACGGTTTCACCATCAGCAAAATGACCCAAGGCCAGCAACAGCGCGCGCAGGTCGGCAACCACATTTATACCGTCATTCCGCTCACCTTCGCGCTGACCGCCGTGAAAAGCGGCACGTTGAGCCTCGGCCCGTTCACTGCGAATGCGACGCTCGTGGTTCCTTCATCCAACAATCAAGGCGGCGACCCGTTCATGCGGCAATTTTTTAATCAGGGCGAACAAAAGCAGGTTTCGCTCGCCACGGAAACACTCACGGCGGAATCGCTGCCGCTGCCGGTGGAAAATGTCCCGGCAAATTTCAACGGCGCAGTCGGCGATTACCAATTGACCGCGACCGTCGGCCCGACGAACGTGACCGTCGGCGATCCCGTGACCGTGCGCGTGCAGATTTCCGGGCGCGGCGCTCTCGACGCAATTCAATTGCCCGACCAAACGGCGCTGAACAATTTCAAAATCTTTCCGCCCACGACAAAAACTGAAATCAGCGACCAGCTTGGCCTCGAAGGCAGAAAAACTTTCGAGGAAATTGTCACCCCGCAAAATGCCGACGTGCGCGAATGGCCGCAATTTTCATTTTCATTTTTCAATCCAGACGACGGAAAATATCACACGCTCACGCAACCCGCCGTGCCGCTGATCGTCAAAGCCGCTGGCGCGACACCAATGCCAACAATTGCGGCGAACAAAAATTCCGCGAATGAAAATCAAACGCCGCAGGATATTTTGCCCATCAAAAATGATTTAGGAACGCTTGAAACAAAAACTGTTCCAATCATCGCAAGACCAGCGTTTTTAGCCGCGCAAACATTGCCGATCCTCGCATTCCTCACTGCGTTCATCTGGCGCAGACGCACGGACAATCTGGCGAATAATCCGCGCCTGCGGCGAAAATTAGCCGTCGAAAAATTACTTCAAAATGGAATTACCGATCTGCGAAAATTCGCCGAGCAAAACAATTCCGAAGAATTTTTTGCGCTGCTGTTTCGACTCTTGCAGGAACAGCTCGGCGAACGGCTCGATTGTCCGGCGACAGCAATCACGGAAAATGTCGTTGAAGAAAACGACATTTTGCGCGGCGCGCATGAAACCACGCGCCACGATTTGCGCGAGCTGTTCCAGCTTTGCAACCAGGCGCGCTACGCACCCGTGCGCGGCACGAGCGAACTGAATTCCGTCGCCGCGCAATTTGAGAAAACCGTCGGCGAACTTCAGGAGGTAAAAGCGTGAGAAGATTTTTTGCCATTTTGTTTGTAGTCGTCTGCGCCGGGAAAATCTTGGCGGCGGATATAATCAGTGAAAAAAGATTAACGGCAGACGCTGAAAATGATTTCCATGCGGCCAACCGGCTTTATGCCGAGGGAAAGTTTTCCGACGCCGCAAATTTATACGAAATAATTCTGCAGCACGGTGCGGCTTCGCCGAATCTGCTTTTCAATTACGGCAACGCAGAATTCAAATCGGGAAATCTTGGCAAGGCGATCGCCGCGTTTCGCCGCGCGGAATTGCTCGCGCCGCGTGATTCGGAAATCCGCGCGAATCTCACGTTCGCTCGCAATCAAGTCCAGGGCGCAACGGTTCGCGAAAGTTTCTGGCAAAACTGGCTCGAAAATTTTTCACTGAACGAATGGACGATTTTCGCGGCGATTGCGTTCTGGCTGACATTTATTTTGCTCGCAGCAAAACAGCTTAATCCCGCGCTCGCGCCAAGATTGAAAAGCGCGACTTGGATTTTTGCCATGCTGACGATTTTTTGCGGCACAATTCTGAGCGTTAAAGCCGCAAATCATTTTTCGAGGCAGACGGCTGTCGTCATTTCCGCCGAGGCGACTGCGCGCAGCGGACCATTTGACGATGCGCAAAATGCGTTCACCGCGCGCGATGGCGCGGAGCTTTCCGTTTTGGATCGACGTGACGACTGGGTGCAAGTCGCGGACGGTTCGGGAAAAATCGGCTGGCTGCCGACGAAGCAGGTTGAAATTCTTCCCGGCGCATGAAAAGGAACGCCAAAAATTTTAATGCAAATGGGGAGCGCACGCCTCTGGCGTGCGATTTTCGGCGCGCGCCGAAAAGGTTCGGGCGCGACGCCCGAACCAACACGCGGGACGCATGTGCTCCCCAAAATAAAAATTTGGTTGAACGCAAAATAAAATTATTCTGTCCATTGGTAACAAACATTCACAAATGAACACAGGCATCTCTGCAATCAACGAAGCGGTGAAGGAAGCGAGTGCGTTCACTCATCCGCTGTTTAACGAACTCGGCAAAGTCATCGTCGGCCAGCAATATCTGACCGAGCGACTGGTCATCGGCCTGTTGGCCAACGGCCACGTCTTGCTCGAAGGTGTGCCGGGCTTGGCGAAAACTTTGGCCGTCAAATCCATGGCCGCGTGCATCAGCGTGAAATTTTCGCGCCTGCAATTCACGCCGGACATGCTGCCCGCCGATGTTGTCGGCACGCAGATTTACAATCCGCAATCCGGCGGCTTCACCACGCGCAAAGGCCCGGTTTTTGCGAACCTGGTTTTGGCCGACGAAATCAATCGCGCGCCCGCCAAAGTTCAGAGCGCGCTGCTCGAAGCCATGCAGGAAAAGCAGGTCACCATCGGCGAAAATACTTTTAAGCTCGAAGAACCGTTTTTGGTTTTGGCAACGCAAAATCCGATTGAACAGGAAGGAACGTATCCGTTGCCCGAAGCGCAGGTGGATCGTTTCATGTTGAAATTAAAAATCGGTTATCCGAGCCGCGCGGAAGAACGGCAGATACTTGAGACGATGGCGAAAACTTCCGGCCAGCCAACTTGCAGCGCCGTCGTCACGCCGCAGCAAATCCTCAAGGCGCGCGAAGTCATCAACGACATTTACGTGGACGACAAGGTGAAGGATTACATCGTGGACCTCGTCTGCGCCACGCGCGACCCGGACCATTACAAGATCGCGGTGAAGGATTTCATCCAGCTCGGCGCATCGCCGCGCGCGACCATCGCGCTGACGCTGGCGGCCAAGGCCTACGCGTTCCTGAAAGGCCGCGGCTACGTGACGCCGCAGGACGTGAAAAGCATCGGCATGGACGTGCTGCGCCACCGCGTGGCCATCACCTACGAAGCCGAGGCCGAGGAAAAAACCAGCGAAACGGTCATCCAGAAAATC
>DATAUQ010000053.1:0-9066 GCA_036268155.1 Verrucomicrobiia bacterium
AAACGAACCGCTCGATCATATTTTGCTGAACGGCCCGCCCGGTCTCGGAAAAACCACGCTCGCCAACATTTTAGCAAAATCAATGGGCGCCAATTTGAAATCCACGAGCGGCCCGACGATTGAAAAAGCCGGCGACCTCGCCGGACTTTTGACGAATCTCGAAGAAGGCGACGTGTTGTTCATTGATGAAATTCATCGCCTGCAAAAAACCATCGAGGAATATCTTTATCCCGCGATGGAAGATTTCAAACTCGACATCATCATTGACCAAGGTCCGAACGCGCGCAGTGTGCGGCTGAATCTTCCGCGTTTCACGCTCATCGGCGCGACGACGCGCAGTGGTTTGCTCACCGCGCCGTTGCTCACACGATTTGGGATGCGCGAACGGCTGGATTATTACGTCGGCGAAGATTTGCAGAAAATTGTCATCCGCTCGGCGCGGTTGTTGAATGTCGAAATCGAAGAATCCGGCGCGCACGAAATCGCCCGGCGCAGCCGTGGCACGCCGCGCATCGTGAATAATTTGTTGCGCCGCGTCCGCGATTACGCGCAAGTGCGGCACGACGGTCGCATCACAAAAGATGTTGCCGACCGCGCGCTGGCGATGCTGGAGATTGACGAGAACGGCCTCGACGAAATGGACAAGCGCATCCTCGAAGCCGTCATCACGAAATTTGGCGGCGGGCCCGTCGGCGTGAATTCGCTCGCCGTCGCCGTCGGCGAGGAGCCGGACACGATTGAGGAAGTTTATGAGCCGTATCTTATCATGGAAGGCTACCTCAACCGCACCTCGCAAGGCCGCGTCGCGACGGAATTGAGTTACAAAAAACTCGGCTTGAAACCGGCGACGGGAAACCAGTCGAAATTATTCTGAAACGCCAGCCACCATGATTAACATTGTTGAAATCATTGCACGCAGTGAACAGGGTGTCACCAAGCCCTTTCTTTGTCGGGGTGACAATGGGTTGCAATATTTTGTCAAAGGTCATGGTGCGGGACGGCGGGCGCTGATCAACGAATGGATTGCCGGAAATCTAGGCCGTCGCTTGGGATTGCCAATTCCAGATTTTCAACTGGCTTCCATTCCTGCGGAACTGATTAATTTCAGTGCGCGGGATGATGCCCATGATTTAGGTGTGGGCGTTGGTTTTGCCTCGCAGCTCGTAGAAAATGCGGATGAGCTTTCTTACTTGTTCATCGAACAAATTCCGCTGGAATTGCGGGCGAAAATTCTTTTGTTTGATTGGTGGGTTTGCAATGGCGACCGCACCCTGACTCCCGATGGCGGCAATCCAAATCTGCTCTGGGTGCATCGCGACCACAAATTATTTGTGATTGATCAAAATGTTGCCTTGGATGAGGACATGAGTGGATTTTGGGATGAACACATTTTTCATGTTGATTTCAATCAATGGACGCCACAATTCCGTGGAGAAATGGCAGGAGCAATGCGAACAGCCTTGCTTGAATTGGATGAATGGTGGCAGACTATGCCTGCTTCCTGGACGGAAATTGAAATGGGGTTGGATTTCCAACAGGTCAAAACATTACTGTGGCGTTTTGAGGAAAATGCGGACATATTCTGGAGGACACGATGAAAGAAGTTGCCTGCAATTATGCGATCGCGCGTTTTCGCCCTTACCGCGAAAGTGGGGAGTTTGTGAACATCGGCGTCGTGCTGATTTGTCCGCAGCTTGACTACTTCGGCCACATTTTTGAAAAACGCAAGCACAAGCGCATCACGGATTTTTTCCCCGAGCTAGACGTAAATGTTTTTAAGGCTGGCTTGGTGGGCTTGACCAAGGAATTGGTTCGTATCACCGGACGAGAAGAGGAAGAAAACAGCCAATTTGTTTTGCATGAAGAAACGAAGGCTGGCCTCGCGCGTTTCCGCGAACTGGTTCGTCCACGGGAAACGCTTTTTAATTTTGGTGATGTAAGAACGGTGCTGGCCTCAAGCCCGCACTCAAAATTGCTGGAACTGTTCCAGTATTACATCAAGCGCCAGTTTGCTCAGGACAGGGAATATCAGGAAATTATCATGCGCCGTCGGCTTGGCGAATTTTTGCGCGAATACCACTTGGCCAAGTATTATCAAACCGACCAGAAGATCGGGGATGATAATTACCATGTTGCTTTTCCATTTGTTCATCTTTCAGGATTACAGATTCGCAAGGCAATCAAGCCGCTCAACCTTGATAAAGAAAGTCCGACAGAGATT
Organism: Verrucomicrobiia bacterium; assembly: GCA_036268155.1. Taxonomy (GTDB): domain Bacteria; phylum Verrucomicrobiota; class Verrucomicrobiia; order Limisphaerales; family UBA11358; genus UBA11358. The sequence goes on from DATAUQ010000053.1 coordinate 2,222, forward strand.
TATCGGCACGGAGATGCTTGGATTTCCACAATGCACCGATTGAAACAAATCAATCGTCTGCCAAAAGAAACACTGTTCACCATAAAAGAGCCGAAAGGTAATTCCAAAAAGACGACTGCAGCGATGGAAATATGCAAAGAACTTCAGCGGTTCGATGCTGTTACCATTCCATATACTGAAAATAATCGGATTTTAGCATTTGCCAAAATTTAGGAATTGGCTTTTGCCTTTCATTTTTCGCCGCGTCTGTATTCATCTTGCCGTTTCGATTATGCCCAAGCGCATCCTCGAAGCCCGTCATCGCGAAATTTGCGTCGGGTGAACCCAGACGCATTTCTGGGATGACAACGCCGCAGGCTGGTGGTATGTTTAGCGACATCACCATGTCTGATCATTGCCTCACCCACTTCACCTCACATCATTTTGCGTTTGCTCGTTTGGCCAAAGCACCCTTGAGCCGGATTCTCCGAGCCTGTCTGTTGCTGGCGCTGGCCATGAGCGCCGTCTCCGCGACTGTTTCCGCCCAGGAGACCATCATCACCAATGGTGCGGCGTGGAGCTGGCGCAAAGGCACAAACGAAGCTTCAACGCCAATCACCTCATGGCGGACCAACAAAGTGAACGATGCAACCTGGGTGGCCGGAACAACGCCGTTCAGTTATGGCACGAATTCAACCGGCCGTGACGACGGAGTGACTTCGGGAACAGTCGTCACCGGCATGATAAACACTTACAACTGCATTTTTCTTCGTCGAACCTTCATCATCACAAACGTCGCGGAAATTCAATCCGTGAATTTCACCATTTCTTACGACGACGGGTTCGTGGCCTGGATCAACGGCACAAACGTGCTCACGCAAAATATGCCGACGGCTTCGCCGACCATCATGAATTTTGCGAGCGTTGCGCATGAGGCCGATCCCGCAGTCAATCTGCCCGCGCAAAATTCTCCGCAGAGTTATCTCGTCGTCGGGACAAACGTCATCGCCGTGCAGGTCTTCAACAATCAGATCGCCAGCTCCGACCTGCGGTTTGAATGCTCGATGCAAATCACGAAGGTTAATCCGGCGCCGGTCCTGACCGTGATTGCGCCAGCGGCGGGCAGCAACGTGGGCGCATTGACGCAAATCACGACGACGTTTTCCGAACCCGTGGTTGGCGTGGATGCCTCGGACTTGCTGATCAACGGTATTCCGGCCGCCACCGTCACAGGCAATTCTCCGACCAACACCTACGTCTTCACCTTTACGCAGCCGCCGCCCGGATTGGTGTCCGTCACTTGGGACGACTTGCAGGGCATCATTGATCTCGCGGGCAATCCTTTCAACGCCAACGCCCCAAGCGCGACGTGGACTTACACGCTCGCCGACAACATTCCGCCGCAAGTCAGCGAACAAACTCCCGCCGCCGGCGTCAAGGTCGGCCATTTGAACCAAGTCGAAATCCTGTTCAGCGAACCCGTGCAAGGCGTGGATGCGTCCGACCTTTTGATCAACGGCCAGCCCGCCACCAACGTGACGGGCCAGGCCGCCGGTCCGTATGTGTTTCAATTTCCGCAACCCGCCGCCGGCACGGTTCAATTTTCCTGGGCTGGTGGTAACGGCATCACCGACCTCGCCGCCACGCCGAACGCTTTTGCCGGCGGCAATTGGATCAACACGCTGGACCTCGCCTTTGGATTGCCGACGGTGCGCATCAATGAATTCCTCGCGTCGAACGTGAGCACGAACGGTCTGCACGATGAGTTCGGTGAGTTGGACGACTGGATTGAGCTGTATAATTATGGAAGCAACACCGTGGATTTGACCGGTTGCGCGTTGACGGATGATTCTGGCACGCCCGACAAATGGGTTTTTCCGCAAATCACCTTGGGAGCAAATCAATATCTGGTCGTGTTCGCTGACGGGCTGGATCTGAAAGTCGTTGGTGGCACGAACAATCTCCACACCAGTTTCTCGTTGTCCACGAGCGGAGAATATCTCGGCCTTTACAACGCCGAATCGCCGCGCGCGGTGATTGACGAGATTGCGCCAGCATATCCCGACCAGCGCAACGATTATTCCTACGGGCGCGACACCGCCAATGCGCTGCGCTATTTCGCCACGCCCACGCCCGGCGCGGCCAATGGCAGCAGTTCAATCACCGGCGTCGTGGCGGATGTGCATTTCACCGTGCCGCGCGGATTTTTTGACCAGCCCTTTTCGCTGTTGCTGACGACGCCCACGCCGGGCGCAACAATCCGCTACACGACGGACGGCTCTCAACCAACGGAAACCAGCGGCCTGGTTTATTCAAACGGTTTGTTCATCAATCATCTCACGATGCTGCGCGCGGCGGCGTTCGAGACGAACATGCTGCCGTCGCTCGTGGGGACGCATACTTACATTTTCCTGACGAACGTGTTGAATCAACCAACAAACCCGCCGGGCTTTCCCATAGACAAAACATGGCTTCTTGGTGGCAGCCAGCTATCCGACTATGCCATGGATCAGCGAGTCGTGACCAATGCCGCCTACGCCGGTGAAATAAAATCAGATTTGCTCGCGCTGCCGACGATGTCCGTCGTGGCGAAATTGGACGACACATTTGGCACGAACGGTTACTATCAAGGATTCGATCCGCTCGGGTTTCGTCCTGAAAAACCATGTTCGGTTGAAGTGATCAACCCCGACGGCAGCAGCGGATTTCAAATTGACGCGGGCATCAGCGTGCATGGCGGCGGCAGTTCGCGCAGCACGATGAAGCATCCGCTGAATTTGAAATTTCGCGGCATATATGGCGCGGGAAAATTAAACTACCAGTTCTTTCCAGACAGCCCAGTGACCGAGTTCGACAGTCTCGTGCTGCGTTCGGATTACAACAACCACTGGACGCACGGCGATATCAACCAGCGCTCGCGCGGCGGGCTGGTGCGCGACGCATTTTTCAAGGATGTTCAAACGGCGATGGGCGATTTTTCTTCGCACAGCAGCTACGTTCATCTTTACATCAACGGCCTTTACTGGGGCGTCTACAATCCCTGCGACGATCTGGACAACAATTTTGCGGCGGCCTACCTCGGCGGTTCGGATGCGGATTACGATGTCGTAAAAGCTTCGACCGGCATCCTGGTCGTGGACGGAAATACAATCGCTTTGAATGCCATGCAGGCGCTCAACAACTCGGGCTTGAGCAATCTCAGCCAGTATAACCAGCTCCAGCAATATCTGGATGTCGCGCAATACGCCGATTATTTCATACTTCAAAGCTGGGGCGGAAATCAGGATTGGAATCAGACCGCAAACTGGTCCGCTTTGCGCGTGCGACAGCCGGGCGCGGGTTTCAAGTTCATGTGCTGGGACAGCGAACGGACGCTGGAAGGCATTAACGACGTTGCCAATCAAGCCGGCCCGCTTGGACTTCAAGGCAACCTCGCCGGCAACGCCGAATACCGGCTGGCGTTCGCCGACCGCGTGCACAAACATTTCTTCAACAACGGCGCGCTCACGACCAATACAGTCATGCGCCTCTGGAACGAACGCGCGGCGCAGATTCAAGCCGCCATCGTCGGGGAATCCGCGCGCTGGGGCGATGCCGTTCCGAACGGAAAAGGCGTCATCACTCCGCTGCCTTATCCCTCCTACAACGCCAGCGTGCCGTATTATTCGCGCAATGAAAACTTCCTCGGCGAGCAAGGCCGGTTGATGACGAATTATTTTCCGCTCCGTTCCGCCATCATGCTCGACCGTTTTCGTTCAGCCGGACTTTATCCGCTCACGGATGCGCCGGAATTCAACCAAAACGGCGGGCGCGTTTCCGCAGGTTTCAGTCTCACGATTTCCGCGCCGGTGGGAACAATTTATTTCACGACCAACGGAACTGACCCGCGCGTCTATGGCACAGGCGCGGTTTCGCCGCAGGCGGCAAGTTTCAGCGGGCCGGTCACGTTGAACAATTCCATGACGGTGAAAGCCCGTGCGTTGAACGGCAGCACCTGGAGCGCGCTGTGCGAAGCGGATTTCACCGTCGGTCAAATCGGCAGTCCGCTGCGCATCACCGAAATCATGTATAATCCGATCGGCGGAAATAATTATGAATTCATTGAAGTCCAGAACACCGGCAGCGATCCGCTCGATGTCGGCAGCTTCACGTTCCAGGGCATCACCTACACCTTTCCGGCCAATGCCATCATTCCACCCGGCGGCGTGGTATTGCTCGCGAATTCCGGGAGTCCCTCCGCGTTCGCTTCGCGCTATCCCGGCGCGGTCGTGTTCGGTTATTTCAGCGGCAACCTGGCCAATGGCGGCGAACGCATCGCGATTCTGGACCGCAACGGCCAGACCGTCACCGCCGTTCATTACGACAATGGAAACGGCTGGCCCGCCGCAGCGGACGGCGGCGGTTATTCGATCGAAGTGATTGACCCGCTCGGCGATCCCAACGCGCCCGCGAACTGGCGCGCCAGCGCCGCGCTCAACGGCACGCCCGGCCTGCCGCCCGCCGCGCCGCCCGCGCTCGGCGACATCGTGTTGAGCGAAATCATGGCCGACAATGTTTCTACCATCACGAACGGTGGCACGCTGCCGGACTGGGTTGAATTGCAAAATCGCGGCGTCAGCGCCGTCAACCTCGCCAACTGGAGTTTGAGCGACGACAGCAATCCGCGAAAATTTGTTTTCCCCGCGAACACGATTCTAAACGCCGAAAGCTATCTCGTCGTGTGGTGCGATTCCGCCACCAACGCGCCCGGACTGCACACCGGCTTCGCGCTCGGCAAAAGCGGCGACAATGTTTTCCTCTACGACACTGCCACGAATCGGATGGACGGCGTAACATTCGGCCTGCAACTTTCGGATTATTCCATCGGCCGCATCGGCAACGATTGGCAGTTGAACACTCCGACGCCGAACGCCGACAACATAGCCGCCACGCTCGCGTCGCCGACCAACATCAGCATCAACGAATGGATGGCCGCGTCGCTGCCGGGAACGGAAGACTGGATTGAATTGTTCAATCGTTCGTCGAACGCGCCGGTTGAAATCGGCAATCTTTATCTCGGCACAAGCAACGCGCTCTTTCAAATCAGTTCACTGTCCTTCCTCGGCGCACGGCAATTTGTGCAGATGTTCGCCGATGAAAATGCGGGCGCGGATCATCTCGAATTCAAACTGCCCGGTTCCGGCAGCGCCATCACGCTTTACGACAATACCGGCGTGCCGTTGGATAGCATCATCTACGGTGCGCAAACGGACGGCGTTTCGGAAGGCCGGTTGCCAGATGGCTCGGCGACGATTGTGGATTTCCCCGGCAGCGCGAGTCCGGGCGGAACGAATTATCTGCTCACGTGGACCGGCCCGGTTCTGAACGAAATTCTCGCGCGCAACAACCGCGCCGTCATCGCGCCGTGGGGCGACGCTGCGGATTGGGTCGAGCTTTACAATCCCGGCGGCGCGGACGCCGATCTCAGCGGCATGGGTTTGAAAGACTCGCCGTCCGCGAACAATCGCTGGCTGTTCCCGACCGGCACGACGATTCCCGCCGGTAGTTATTTGTTGGTCTGGTGCGACAGTTCCCGCGCGGCGTCCACGAATAATTCCGCCGCGTTGAACAGCGGCTTCTCGCTCAACGGCGACAGCGGCGATGTTTATCTTTTCAACACAGCCGGCCAGCCGGTGGATTCCGTGAGCTACGGTTTTCAAATCAGCGATCAATCCATCGGGCGCAGCGGCGGCGCGTGGCAGTTGCTCGATTCGCCCACACCCGGCGCGGCGAATTCTGCCCCCGCCGCACTCGGCACAATCACCAGCCTGCGCGTCAACGAATGGATGGCCAGTCCGACGAACGGCAATGACTGGTTCGAGATTTACAACACGAACTCGCTGCCCGTGAATCTTGGCGGCCTCTATCTCACCGACGATCCTTCGACGATTGGCATCACGAATTTCCAGACCGCACCGCTCAGTTTCATTGCGGGCAAAGGCTGGGTGGAATGGCAGGCCGACGGTAGCCTTTCCAGCGGTCACAATCACACGGACTTCAGCCTTGATTCGCTCGGCGAAACGCTGCGCATCTATGACACGAACCTGACGCCGATTGACGTGGTGGATTTTGGAATTCAATCCGACAACGTGTCGCAAGGCCGGTTGCCCGATGGCGGAACGAACATCGTGAGTTTTCCAACGTCGCCAACGCCGGACGACGCAAACTATCTGCCAGTCACGAATATCGTCATCAATGAAATCCTGACGCACACCGACCCGCCGATCGAAGATGCGATTGAATTTTACAATCCGTCCGGCAGCGCGGTGGACATCGGCGGCTGGTATTTGAGCGACAGCGCGAGCGACCCGAAACGATTCCGCGTTCCCGACGGCACGACGATTCCGGCGGGCGGATTCAAAGTGTTTTACCAATATCAATTCGGGCCGCCCGATGGCGAGACCGACACGCCGCCGCTGTTCACATTTAATTCCGCGCATGGCGATTCCGCGTATTTGTCCGAAGCGGATGCCAATGGAAACCTCACCGGCTATCGCGTCGGCATCAGCTTTGATGCGGCGGCGCATGGCGTTTCCTTCGGTCGCTATCAGACCAGTGTTGGCGTGGATTTCACCGCGATGAGCCAGACCACGTTCGGCATGGATAATCCAATCACGCTCGCGCAATTCCGCACCGGCACGGGCGCGACCAACGCCTATCCGCTCGTCGGCCCGGTTGTCATCAATGAAATCATGTATCATCCGCCGGATCTGCTGACGAATTTCCCGGACACCGAGGAATACATTGAACTGTTCAATCTCAGCAACGCACCCGTTGCGCTTTACGATCCTGCCGCGCCGACGAACGTCTGGCGATTGGCGAACGCC
>DATAUQ010000054.1:0-22565 GCA_036268155.1 Verrucomicrobiia bacterium
ACCGGCGTGCGCGGGTAAAGCCATTGCACGAGGCGTCCGGGCTGGTCGGGATTGTTGCCCTCGGCGATATACTGCTTGATGAGCGCGATGGTGGACTTGGGATAATAATACAGCGCGATGCCGGTGAGCGTGCTGGTCGGATTTTTCGGTTTCTCCTCGAAGAAGGTGATTTTGCCGGTCGCGTCGGTGGAAATGGAATTGTATTTTTTTATTTCTTCGAGATTGCCCACGTCATAGACGGCGAGCGCGGGCGCATTTTTAGCGAGGCAGAATTTTCCGAAGTCGCCGAGTTTTTCGCTGAACAAATTGTCGCCGGCGACGACGATTAAATCATCGTCCACGTTTTGCGTTTTGAGGACGTAATTGATGTCGCCAATCGCGCCGAGCTTGTTGGTGTCGTCGGTGGAATGGTCGTTGACGATGGTGAAATTGAATTTGGATTTGGTGGCGCGATAATTGTCCGACCATTTCTGAAAATGCCCGGCGAACTTGGTGTTGGTCACGACATAGACCCGGTCAATCTCCGTGATCGGCGCGAGGTTGTCGAGGACGTGCTCGACCATCGGCTTGCCCGCGACGGGTAGCAGCGGCTTGGGTTGCGTGAGCGTGAGCGGATAGAGGCGCGTGGCGTATCCGGCGGCGAGGATGATGACTTTCATTGGTGAGTCGTTGAATCGTTGAATTGTTAAATCGTTACATCGGCAAAGACGGCAGGGAAAATACAATCAAACGATTCAACGATTCAACCATTTAACGCTCTTCACGTCTTGTTTTCAAACAGGCTGGGCGCGGTTTCACGCGCGAGTTTCTGGCAGCGCGCGTAAATTTCCGACGGCGATTCGCATTGCAAAGCGAATTCGGCGAGTGCCTGTGCTTCGGTTAATTTCAGGCGGCGGATGATGTATTTCACCTGCGCGACGACGGGCGGCGCGCAACTCAATTCGTCCACACCGAGGCCAAGTAAAAGCGGCGTGAGAAACGGATCGCCCGCGATTTCACCGCAAACGCCGGCCCAGATGCCGTGTTTGTGCGCGGCGTCCACGGTCATTTTGATGAGGCGGAGAATCGCCGGATGCGTCGGCTCGTAAAGGTGCGAAACTTTTTCGTTCGTGCGGTCGGCGGCGAGCGTGTATTGGATCAAATCGTTGCTGCCGATGCTGAAAAATTTCACCTGCTTCGCCAGCGTGTCGGCGATGAGCGCGGCGGACGGAATCTCGATCATCGCGCCAATGTCCATTTTTTCGTCGAACGGGATTTTCTTCTCGCGCAATTCGACTTTGCATTTTTCGACAAGCGCATTGGCCTGGTTCAATTCGTCCAAGCCTGAAATCATCGGATACATCATCTTCACATTGCCATCGGCGCTGGCGCGAAGGATGGCGCGAAGCTGCGCGCAAAACATTTCTGGTTGCGCGAGGCAGAAACGGATCGCGCGCCAGCCGAGAAACGGGTTCATCTCCTGCGCGAGTTGCAGATGCGAGGCGAATTTGTCGCCGCCCAAATCAAGCGTGCGGATGATGACGGGATTTGGTTTCAGCGCGGCGGCGACTTGGCGATAGACTTTATATTGGTCTTCCTCGTCCGGGGCGTTCTCACGATTGATGAATAAAAATTCCGTGCGGAAAAGCCCGACGCCTTCCGCACCGTGCTGGATGACCGCTTCAATGTCGTTTTGATCCTCAATGTTCGCGGAGAGATGGATGAATTTTCCGTCGAGCGTGACGGCGGGCTGCTTTTGAATCTCGTGAAGTTTTTCTTCAAGCGAAGCCTTGATGCGCGAAAGCTGGCCATACTCGAACAGCGTCTGGTCGGTTGGATTGGCGATGATGGTGCCGTTGTAGCCGTCGAGCAACGCGTAGTCGCCGGTGTCAAATTCCTCGCTCGCCGTTTTCAATCCGACGACGGCGGGAATTCCCATTGACCGCGCCATGATCGCCGTGTGCGAAGTTTTTCCACCAATATCAGTCGCAAAACCGAGGACAAGTTTTTTGTCCAATTGCGCCGTCATGGACGCGCTCAAATCATGGCTGACCAGAATGCAAGGCTCGGTGATATGGCGCAGGTCGAATTGATCGCGCACATCGAGCAGATTGTCCAACACACGCGCGGTCAGGTCGCGCATATCGTCGGCGCGTTCGCGGAGATAATCGTCGTTCACCGCCGCCAGCGCGGCGGCATAACGCTCGGAGACGGTGTGAAAAGCGTGCTCGGCGTTGACCTTTTGTTCGCGGATGGAGCGGATGACTTCGTCCACGAGCATCCGGTCTTCGAGCATGAGCAAGTGCGCCTCAAAAATATCGCCTTCCTTCGATCCCATGTTCTCAACGACCTTGCGCTGCACTTCGGAAATTTGCTGGCGGGTCTGGACGAGCGATTTTTCAAACCGGCTGACTTCCGGCGCGATTTTTTCGTCGGGCAATTCGCGTTTGTTGATGACATGGCGGGCGCGATGCAGGACGAGAATTTTCCCGCGACAAATGCCGGCGGAAACGGCAATGCCGCGAAACAATTTTTCTCCTTTTGTTTGCGCTGACATACGAGTCGCAGAAGAAATAGCCGAACGCCTTCGCGTTGAAAAGCAATTCCGCCGTAAAAATGAAATTGACATGCGGACGGCTCGTCCGCGTGAGGTTGGTTTTTGAACTCGCGGGCCACCCGCGCTCCTAACAAAATTAAGCGCGCTCCATGTATTTGCCCGTGCGCGTATCAATCTTGATCTTCTCGCCGGTCTTGATGAACAACGGTGCCTGCACCGTGATGCCGGTTTCCATGGTGATCGCCTTCTGCACATTGTTCGCCGAATCGCCGCGCACGCCTTCGGGCGCGTCGGTCACGGTCAAAATCACATTGGACGGCAGTTCGATGGAAACCGCTTTGTCCTCGACGAACGTCACCGTCACCACCGCGTTTTCCACGAGATAATTTTTGTCGTCGCCGACCAGTTCCGCCGACAGCGTGACCGTCTCGTAGTTTTCCGGATTGGTGAAAACAAAATCTTTTCCGTCCTTGTAGCTGAATTCCATTTTCGTCGTGATCATCGGCACCGGCTCGATTTTTTCCGTCGAGCTGAAGCGCACGTCGGACGATTTGCCGGTGCGGATGCTGCGGAGCGTCGCCTGCACGAACGCGCGCAGGTTTCCGGGTGTGCGATGCTGCATATCCAGCACCACGGAAATGTCGCCGTTGTAATTGATCGCCATGCCGCGTCGAAGATCGCCTGCTGTTGCCATAAAATTAAATTAACGTTGAATAATTTTTCGCGTAATCAGAGTTGCAGAGTTTAACCTAAATTCGTTTCGAGGCAAGCCCGGTTTTCGATAACGCTTGCCCAAAAAGCCCGCCTATTGTGAATAACCCCGGCTTGACACCACAAAATTTTGTATGTTACAAACGTGTAACCACAATTAGAAGTGGTTTTATGCGTTGTCCCAAATGCGGTTGCCAGGAAGACAAAGTCATTGATTCGCGTGCCTCGCGTGAAGGCGCGACCATCCGCCGCCGCCGCGAATGCACCGGTTGCAGCCACCGCTTCACGACTTACGAGGAGGTCGAACACGAAGGACTGATGGTTTTGAAACGTGATGGACGGCGCGAGGAATTTTCCCGCGAAAAACTTTTGGGCGGACTCAAAAAAGCCTGCCAGAAACGTCCCATCAGTCTGAAGGCGATGGACGATCTGGTGGACCATATCGTCGCCGTCGTGACCGAAAAATTTGAAAGCGAAGTGCCCGGCGAATTCATCGGCAAGATGGTCATGGACGGCCTGCGCGAACTGGACGACGTCGCCTATGTCCGCTTCGCCAGCGTCTATCGTCGGTTTCAAGAAGCCACCGACTTCGTGCAAGAGGTCAAAAAACTGGAGGCCGCCAAATGATCGCCCTGTCATCCGACCATCTGATCTTCGAACTCACCAACGGCGAGAGCATTCCCTGCTCCGCCGAGATGATCACCGTCGAGATCGCCGGCAACTCTGACGGACTGATTGATCCCGAGATGCTGCGCCACGCCTCCGCCTCCGTCTTTCATTATTTCAAAACCGAACTGCAACGCCACACCGTCACCGTCGGCGAATTCGCCCTCGCGCTGGAAAAAGTCCTGCGCGGCTTCGGCCTCACTCTTTACGCCGACGAACCGCCGCCGCTCACGAAACAAATTCCCGAAGCCGACCTCGGCGTGCTTGCGCGCGAATCCGCCGACAGCCTGGAATTGTTTTTCTTCCCGCGCCTGCGCGACGCCTTGCGGACGCAACTCCGCCAGTCGCCGCAGATGCTGCGTTTTCGAGGCTTGCGCGGCTGCGTCAAACAGCTCGCCCGCGCGCAACGCTGGAGCCATCGCTGCGATAAAATACAGGAACAGATCGTCGAATATCTGCGCGGCTGCCTGACCGCCGAGCCGGAACAAAAAAATTGCGCGCTCGTCGTGGAATAAGACTTAGATGCGAATTGCGCCAATTATCGCCAATTGATTTCTGATTTAAGAACGCGTGCTGCGTTAATTTTTAATTCGCGGTAATTAGCTAAATTCGCGTCAAAACTTTTTTATGAGCAAAACGCTTTTCGAAAAAATCATCACGCGCGAGATTCCGGCAGAGATTGTTTATGAAGACGAACTGGTTCTCGCCATCCGCGACATCAATCCGCAGGCGCCGGTGCATATTTTAATTTTTCCGAAAAAGGTGATTCCGCGAATCGGCGAGGCGCAGGCTGGCGACCGGGAATTGCTCGGACACATTTTGCTCAAGGCCGCCGAAGTGGCGAAGAAATTGGATTTGAAAAGCGGCTACCGGCTCGTCATTAATCACGGCGCGGACGGCGGCGAAACCGTGCCGCACCTGCACATCCACATTCTCGGCGGACGCCACATGGCCTGGCCAGCAGGTTAATGAAATCTTTCTACTCTTCGTCTAAAAATCTTTTGTAAAAGACATCACAATTAGTTCCGTATCTGTTTTGCAAAGCTTCTTCAATTTCAATTCGCCCTAGAAGTCCATGCGTCGAAACGAATTTGACCTTACAACATTTACAAAAATCTTTGCATTCGATTTCACTGATTTTTTTCCTAGATATTATTGCAAAGCTCATTTGACATGGATGCGGATTTGAATGCGAATTGCATCTAAAAAGCATCGTCAACCGTCGCAGTAAATTTCGTGCTTCACCAACATAAAATGGAGCAGGCGATTTTTTGCCATTTCTTCCACAATAATGAACAACATAAATACCCGCTTCATCTGATGGCGGAATTGTAAACTCAAGTGATATACCTTTGCTACTTTCCTGGGGCTTCACAGAAACAAGTTTAGACCTTTGAAAATATTTAATTGCAGTTTTACTCATTTATTTTTGGCAATTGCTCAAATGCTGCGTATGTATCTGCCGCTTTCTATATCATAAATTTGAACTTTGCCATCGGTTGTAGTGACTTGAACTGAGTCACCACCAATAAGCTGAGCCGAAGCCACTTTACTGCCAATAGATCTCCAATAGGTCCCACTTTTTGCGTTGTATATTGCAGCCGTTCCATTATTAACTTTTACGGCATAAGCTTTTTCATTCATATATCTAGCTCCCTTTTCAATTTTATTTCTGTTGGTGTTGATTGTGGGTCAATCTTTTTTGAAAGCTCATAATTGAGCTCGGCATGCACAAAAAACTACTTTATCGCAACTTGGCATCAAACAAATTTTTTCAGCACGTTGCCCAGCCGCGCGATTCCTTTGCGGATGTTTTCCTCGTTCGCGCTGCCGGAGTTCAGCGATTCTTTTTGCCACGTGGCAGTTCTTTCAGCTTCGCCAGTTCTCGTTCTAGTTGCAGAAGAAATTTTTCGCGTTCGGACGATTCCATTTCGCGCGAGTGCCGCAATTCCTGCGCGAACAGCTTGATGGATTCCTCGGTGTCGCGCACCCGTTCGTCCAATTGGCGGATGGTGTCGCGATGCTCCTGAAGTTCGCGCGACATATTGAACAACGCAAACAGCCAGTCCGAAAGCGTCTTCCACATGACTATTTTCCGTAGAGGATTTCTTTCACCTGTTCGAGAATGCTGGACTTCGGTTGCGGCCGGGGTCGCCGCGCAAATTGCCGCCGTTCCGTGGCGAGCTGGCGAAGAATCTTCTGCGTTTCGGCCAGATAATGTTCTGCCCGCGCTTTGTATTGCATTTCCTGACTTGTAAGTGAAGCAGCCTTATTCATGGTTCAACTATAATCGCGCGGCGGATTTCTTCAACGCCAAATTTCAAACAAATCTCTTCAACACCTTGCCCAGCCGCGCGATTCCTTTGCGGATGTTTTCCTCATTCGCGCTGCCGAAGCTGATGCGCATTTCGTTGTCCGGCTTGGCGCGCGACGGATCGTCGGCGTAGCACAGTTCGCCGGGAACGTAGAGCACGTCGGCTTTCAACGCGGCTTGAAACACTTTTGACTTCACGCCGGTGGAAATTCCCTGCGGCAATCGCGCCCAGAAATAAAGTCCGCCGCCGGATTCCCAAATCTCGACGCAGGCCGGAAAATGTTCCGCGAGCGCGAGCTTCATCACGCGCGCCTTGCGGGCGTAATTTTTTTGCACCTTGGCGACGTGTTTGTCGTAAAGTCCCGACGCCAGCGCGCCGGCCAGAAGTTGTTGCAGCAGGTTCGCCGTGCCGAAATCGTGGTTGCCCTTGATGCGCTGGACGGCGGTGAAAAGCGGTTCCGGCAAAATGCCGAAGCCGACGCGTGCGCCGGGCGCGTAGGGCTTGCTGTAAGTGCCGGTGTAGATCACGCGTTCCGCGCCGGGCAGCGTGAGCGCGGTCGCCGGCGTATCTTCTCCCTCTCCTCCGCCAACGGAGGAGAGGGTTGGGGAGAGGAGGCCTTTTGTCCGGAACTCAAATCCCCTCACCCCGGCCCTCTCCCCGCTTGGGCGGGGCGAGGGAGTTGAAGCAAAAGACAGTTCGCGGTATGCGGCGTCTTCAAGCAGATAAATCGGGTGTCCGGCGGCGCGCTCGAATTTTTTCAACAGCTTCAACGTGGCGGATTTTTTTGCGAGCGAAGTCGTCGCACCGGTCGGGTTTTGAAAATAGGTGACGAGGTAAAGCGCCTTCACGCGGCGGAGTTCGCCGGATTTTTTCAATCGCGTTAGAACTTTTTCAAGATGAACCAGATCAATCCCGTCGCGTTCCAGTTTCACGCCGCGCGCCTTGATGCCGCGACTTTGCAGAATGCTCAAGAAAACGAAATACGTCGGGTCTTCGACGAGAATGATGTCGCCTTCGTCGCAAAGCGCTTCGAGCGTCATATACAGCAACTGCTGCGAGCCGCCGGTGATGATGACGTGTTCGGGCGAATGCGCGCGGTCATGTCCGCCGTCGAGCTTTTGCAGATGCTTCGCGGTGAGCGTGCGCAGATTCATTTCGCCGGCGGTAATTCCATATTGCAGCGCGGGCTGGCCGGTTTTGGGCGAGCGCAAAATGTCATTCAGCAGTTTGCGCGAAATTTCGACGGGCAAAGTGGAGTTGTCCGTGAATCCGGCGGCGAGTGAAATGAGTTTTGGCCGCGAGAGCGCCGCGTGCATGAGCCAGGAGATTGGCGGCACGCCGGTGCGCTGGCCCATTTTGGACAGGACGTTTGATTTCATGTGAAAAGGGAGCGCGATGTTATCAGAAATTGCGCGATTTAATCAAGCTGCGTTATTGGCGCGAACCAAAAACGCTATCGAGAATCGTTTCCTTCGTTTTCCAGATGAGCGCCATGGTCATCGCGAGCGGCAGCAGTGCGAAAAATGTCAGCGCCCAGAAACTGAAACGGTTGACCCAGAGAAACAGCGCGCCGAGCGCGGCGGGCAGTCGCGGGTCGTGGAGCAGGACGACATACGCCGTGGCGAAAAGGAGCAGCGCGACGAGCAGCCAGCGGTTGAGCGCGGTGAACTGCCGAGTTTCCTGCCGCAAGGTTTCGTCCGGCAGCATCGCGCCGAGCTGTTTAAGGACGACGTTCAGGTTGAACAGAAAAAGGATGGCCGAGAGCGCGAGCACAAAAATCGCCGCGTTGAAGAAGGGTTGCTCCGGCATCTTGTTCTGCCAGTAAAGAAACGGGCAGAGGCCGAAGTTGACGAGGCCGAGCAGTTTCGCGCGGTCGAGGGCGCTGCGCCAGGGACGCTCTTGTTTTTGAAAGCGGCCCATCTGCCAGAGGCCGTAGAGCAGCAGGCCGGTGGCGACCAGCGGGGGAACGATTTCAAACGGCTTGAGCCAGGAGGCGCGCGCGGTCTCCGCGCAGACAATCAAAGACGCGGGCAGGCCCCAGAACAGGGCCGAAAGTCCGCGGGCGAGTTGGCCGAGCGAGCGGAGCAATTCGGCGTTGGGGACAGAGTCAGACATTTTTGAAAAGTATGAAGGATGAAAGATGAATGGAAAAACAAATTTAACTCGAAAGCCGGGTTGATTAACCACGAAATACTCGAACCACATGAAAGGAAAAGCGGCGGAGGGCCGCCGCAGTCCAAAACGCTCCGCGAGTTTCAATGGCACACGAATGGCGCGAAGCGTCTTGGAGTGCGCCAGTCCTCTGGCGCTTTGCGGGGCAATGATGACGGAAGAATGACGAATGGAAAAACAAATTTGCGCGGCGTCAAGTGGATTGCCGGCGCGTCGGAATAATTATAGCCTTCTTTTTTCTAGGAGGTGTGGATTTTTTTAGTTCGGTAGCTGCATTTGGAAGAACATAAATTTGCTGGAGAATGCTCTCCACAATATCCATTACCTGATCCAATTGTTTGGCAGTCGGACAATGTCCGCGATGTGAAGCTGCGTGGCCGACATCAAGGGCCGCTTCCAAAAATTTCCGTTGTTTCTTTGTAATGAACTCCTTTTCGAGTGCATCAAGTTTTTGATCGAATCGGCCAACGTCTGTGACTTTGTCAGTCATTACCAAGTCCAACAATGTGCGCGCGCCCATTGTCGCCAAACGCCGATTGTTCGCATGAAGTGCAGAATAAATTTCGGTGATTAAGTCAGGTAGGTCGAGTTCAATTGGAACATTCATTGCAAGTTCGACAATCCAACTCGGAAAGCGGCGAGAAATTGGTGGAGGAAAATATTCGGTTTGCGGAGGGTCGTTCTGTTGATCTTCCCATGACGTAACGGAACGCTCCAAGCTGATAAAATGGCAACCTCTGCACTCAATCATCCGATAACTTGTTTTCCACCATTCGTAATCTTCCTCACCACGGAAAGATTTAGTGTGAGTTTTTAAGACCTCATGGTCAGTCTTCCGACCGCAATCATTGCATGGTGCTTGGATGATTATGGTTTCAGCGGCCATAGTTTTTATTTCAAAAACTCAAATAAGTATAAGCCTTCAGCCCGCGTTCATAATCATCCAGCAGGCGCATGGCTTCGGACGGCTTCATGCGGTCGGATTTGATGGCCTCGTCCATCTGCGCCTTCATCTGGCGTTTGAGTTCGTTCTCGTCGTATTGCACGGCGGTGAGCGAATGGATGACGGTGTCGCCCTCGATGACTTCCTCGATGTAATAGCCGGTCGGTTCGTCGGGTTCGAGGAAGACGTGGACTTCGTTCACGCGGCCAAAAAGATTATGCAGGTCGCCCATGATGTCCTGATACGCGCCCATCAGAAAAAATCCGATGAAATACGGTTCGGGCTTGCCGTTGCCGTTGGAATTCAATTCGTGCAACGGCAAGGTGTCGCGCACGTCGCGCAGGTCAATGAACTTGTTTACCTGGCCGTCGGAATCGCAGGTGATGTCAACAAGCGTAGCCTCGCGCGTGGGTTTTTCATTGAGCCGGCTCACGGGCATGATGGGAAATAATTGTCCGAGCGCCCAATGATCAAGCAGCGATTGGAAGACGGAAAAATTGCAGAGATACTGGTCGGCGAGCGTGTCTTCGAGCTTTTGGATTTCGTCCGGGATATACGCCTGGCCTTTGAAGCTCGCGACGACTTCCTGGCTGATCTCCCAATAAAGATTTTCGATGCGCGCCTTGTCCGGCAAATCCAGCAGGCCGAGCGCGAACATCTGCTGCGCATCCTCCTTGCGTTCCTGCGCGTCGTGAAACGCCTCGAGTTTGTTCGACTTCGCCAGATTTTTTTTGATGTCGAGCAACTCCTTCACGAGCGCGTGCTCGCTGTCGCCGTATTTGAAGGCGTCGCCGGGCCGGATTTTTTCAATCGCGCCAAAAACTTCCACGATCAACACGCTGTGATGCGCGACGATGGCGCGTCCGCTTTCGCTGATGATGGTCGGGTGCGGAACTTTCTCGGCGTTGCAAACGTCGGCGATGTAATAAACGATGTCATTCGTGTATTCTTGCAAGGTGTAGTTCGTGGAGGAATCAAACGCGCTGCGCGAGCCGTCGTAATCCACGCCGAGTCCGCCGCCGACATCCACAAATTCAATCGGGAAACCCATCTTGTTCAACTTCGCGTAAAACCGCGCGGCTTCCTGCACCGCTTTTTTCACGGTCAAAATGTCCGGCACTTGAGAGCCGATGTGAAAATGCAGCAGCTTCAAACAGTGGCCGAGATTTTCCGTCTTCAACATTTCGGTCGCGGTCAAAAGTTCCACCGTGCTCAAACCGAACTTCGCATTTTCGCCGCCGCTTTCCGCCCATTTGCCCGCGCCCTTGCTCAACAGTCGCGCGCGAATTCCAATCAAAGGCTCGACGCCGAGTTGCCGCGAAACGGAGATGATCTGCTTCAGCTCCTCCAGCTTCTCGACGATCATGATGACTTTTTTGCCGAGTTTGATGCCGAGCAGCGCCATCTTGATGAACTCGCAATCCTTGTAGCCGTTGCAGACGATGAGGCAGCCCTGCTGATTTTGCAGCGCGAGACCGGCGAACAATTCCGGCTTGCTGCCGACTTCGAGTCCGAACTCAAACGGCTTGCCCGCATCGAGAATTTCTTCCACGACTTCGCGCAACTGGTTCACCTTGATCGGGAACACGCCGCGATATTTTCCCTGATAATTAAATTCCGCGATGGAATTTTGAAACGCCTTGTTGATGGCTTCGACGCGATGCCGCAAAATATCTTGAAAGCGAATCAGCAAAGGAAATTTCAACCCGCGGCCTTTCGCCTCCTCGATCACGTCCGTGATGTCCACGGTCGCGCCCGCGTCCTGCAACGGCCTGGCGATGACGTGGCCGGCGTCGTTGATGTCAAAATACTTCGCGCCCCAGCGCGAGATGTTGTAAAGCGCGCGGGCGGAATCAATGTTCCACGGCGCGGCGTCAATTGGATTGCTCATCAAAAAAATTTCTTGAACAAACGAACTATAAAAATTCCAGCGCAGAAAGCAACACGCAGAATTAAAATTTTTCGCGACGTTTCTGTTGCAGTGGCGGCGCTGCGCGCCGATCCCGAGCCACGCGCTCGACTTTACAACAATCACCTTCGGGCTTTGCTGTTTTAGAAAAATCTGTTTTCATCGCGCCATGCCGAAAGTTCCGCTCCAAGCCATCGTCGCCCACTGCGACAAAATCCTGCGCACGCGCGAAACCGGCGATTACGACGGCGCCGCCAACGGATTGCAGGTGGAAAATCGCGGGGGCGTCACGCGGATCGCGGCGGCGGTAGATGCCAGCCTCGCCACCGTAAAACTCGCCATCGCCGACAAAGCTGATTTGCTCATCGTGCATCACGGATTGTTCTGGTCGCCATCGCATCCGTGGACGGGGAAAAAATACGATCTGCTCCGGCTGCTCATCGAAAATAATCTGGCCATTTACAGCTCGCACCTGCCGCTCGACGCGCATCCAAAGCTCGGCAACAACGCGCAGCTTTGCGCGGCGCTCGGTTTGAAAAATCTGAAGCCATTTTTTCAAAGCCACGGACAATTCATCGGCTTCAAAGCGCAGGTAAAAATTTCACGCACAGAACTCGCCAAAAAACTGGAGCGTGCAACGGGCGCAAAGCCAAAAATAATTCCAGGCGGCAAAAACATTTGCGAAAAAATCGGCGTCGTCACCGGCGGCGCGGGCGCGGAATTAAAACTGGCCGCGAGCGAAGGAGTGGACACATTCATCACCGGCGAAGGCCCGCACTGGACTTATGCGCTGGCGGAGGAATTGGGACTGAATGTTTTTTACGGCGGCCATTACGCGACGGAGACTTTCGGAGTAAAAGCGCTGGCGGCGGAGCTTTCCATAAAATTCAAGTTGCCGTGTGAATTTCTAAATCATCCGACGGGTTTGTAGTCACGTCGGAAAAAGCCGAACTTGTCGGTCACGGGCGGTTTGGAGTAAATTCGCCATCCGTGAAATCCAAACTCCTCACAGTCATCCCGGTTTTTAACGGTGAAGAATTCATCGCGCAGACACTTGAATCCGTCGCACGTCAGACGCTGCGCCCCGACCGCGTCGTAGTATTGGACAATTGTTCGACCGACCGCACGGAGGAGATTGTAAAAAGCTTTACGGGCGTCGCGTGCGAGTTTATTCGCAATGAAAAAAATCTTGGCTTATTTGGAAACTTGAACCGCTCCCTTGATTTTTTCAGCGAAGCGGAATACCTGCAAATCCTGCACGCCGACGACACCATCGAGCCGGAATTTTACGAGGTGATGACGCGCATACTTGTGGACTGCGACGGATTCGGAATGGCGTGGTCGCTGGATGAACGCATTGACGAGCAGAACCGTCACTTGAGTTTTTCCGGCAATGCGGATGGAAAAATTGAGATCGTGGACAAGGATGTTTTTTTGCAGCGCAAAGCCGAATTGGGCAACCAGTCGTTTTGCGCCGTAGTTTTGAAAACTAACGGGCAACCTGCGCCGTGCCGGTTCCGCGAAGATTTTCCGATTGTTGGTGACATTGTTTTTTGGGCGGCCTTCGGCGCACATTGCGAAAAAATCGTCCACGTCCGTCGTGCGCTGGCGAAATATCGCTGGCATGGCAGCAACCAGACGGTTTTTCTCGCACCCGGCTTGCAGCCGTTGATTTTGGATGAGTGGCGCACGATGGAAATGAATGAATTGTTGCGTGGAAAAGGCTGGAGCGTGCTCCGCAAGTTAAAATTGAAAGGCTTGTTCGCCGTGCGCTCCGGCATCAAGGCCAAGCGCGTCCGCCAGAACGGAAATCCAAAATACTCGCGCGAAATCATACAGGCCGCGCGTGGCATCACCGGCTGGCCGTTGTGGCTGGCGGGAAAATTTCTGGTAGAGTTGCGCGATTTTGCGATCTACAAAATCGGCGGACGAACGCGGCATCCGAAAAACATTTACAGTTAAGCCGCCATTTTCCGAAGTTGAAAAGACCTCGCGCGTGGCTTCGCGCCTCGACATTCGACGGCGGCTTGGATTTAATTCCATCTGCTCATGCAAACGAATCATCTTGTCACCGGCGCCGCTGGATTCATCGGCAGCCATCTCGTGGACGCGCTCCTCGCGCGCGACGCGAGCGTCACGGGCATTGACAATCTGAAGCTTGGCCGCCGCGAAAATCTTGCGCACACGCTCAAAAATCCGCGTTTCAAATTTTTCGAGACCGACGTGAACGATTTGTCCGCGTTCGGAAAAATCATTTCCGAACAATCTAAATCCGCGCCGTTTTCCGCCGCGTGGCACATGGCCGCGAATTCCGACATCCGCGCGGGCGTCGCCGACCCGGACGTGGATTTCCGCGACACCTTTCTTACGACTTACAATCTGCTCAAATTGATGCGCGAGCATAAAATTCCCCGGATCGCGTTCGCCTCGACCTCCGCGATTTACGGCGACCTGAACCAAAAACTCACCGAGGACATCGGCCCGCTGTTTCCGATCTCGAATTACGGCGCGATGAAACTCGCCAGCGAAGCCGCGATTTCCGCCGCCGCTGAAAGTTTTCTGGAGCGCGCTTGGATTTTTCGTTTTCCGAATGTCGTCGGCAGCCGCGCCACGCATGGCGCAATCTACGATTTCATCCACAAGCTCAAAAAAAATCCCGCCGAACTGGAAGTCCTCGGTGACGGCACGCAGGAAAAGCCGTATTTCCACGTCGCTGATCTGATTGAGGCGATGCTGTTCATCACGGAAAAAGTGAAAGACAAACTGAATTTTTTCAACATCGGCACCAGCGACACAATTACTACGGTTCGTTATCTGGCAGAGGCAACCATTCGAACCGCCGCGCCAAAGGCAAAAATCCGTTTCACCGGCGGCAATCGCGGCTGGGTCGGCGACGTGCCGAAGGTGGATTACTCCGTCGAAAAACTGAAAAAACTCGGCTGGTCGCCGCGACTTACTTCCAACCAGGCCGTTGACCGCGCGGTCGCTGAAATCGTCGCCGAGAATTCCTGAATGTCGCGCCAACTCACCATCCTCGCGGGCGGCGCGGGCACGCGGTTGCGTGCGCGGCTGGGCGATCTGCCCAAGCCGATGATTCCTGTCGCTGGCAAACCGCTGCTCGAATATCAGGTCGAGCTTGCAAAAAATTTTGGCTTCACCGATTTGATTTTCTTCGTCCACTACCGCGCCGACTTGATTGAAAAACATTTTGGCGATGGTAAAAGTTTCGGCGTTCAAATCCGTTACCTTCTCGAAAAAGAACCGCTCGGAACGGCGGGCGCGGTTCTGGCTGGATTTGAAAAATTGGCCGAACGCTTCATCGTGCTTTATGGCGACACGATGGTGAATGTGGACTTGAACCGGATTTGGAACGCGCACGAAAAGGCGAAAGCCGCCGCGTCGTTGCTTTTGCATCCGAATGACCATCCGTTTGATTCGGATTTGGTTGAAATTGATTCCAATTCTTTCGTCACGGCATTTCACAACCGCCCGCACGCCGAAAATGTCTGGCGGCAAAATCTTGTCAACGCCGGGCTTTATGTTTTGGAAAAATCCGCGCTGAAATCTTTTTTGCCATCTGCCGACCCTCATCTGCCGTCTGCTATTTTGGATTTCGGCAAAGATATTTTTCCTGCGATGGTTCGCGCCGGAGAAAAATTGCTCGGTTACAACTCGCCGGAATTCATCAAGGACATCGGCACGCCGGAGCGTTACGACAAAATTTCCGCGCAGTTTACGGCAGGCATCGTGCAGCGCAGTTCGCTCGCGACGCCGCAGCGCGCCGTTTTTCTTGACCGCGACGGCACGCTGATTCCTGACAAGGATTGTTTGCGAAGCACGGATGAACTTGAACTCTTACCCGGTGTTGCCGAAGCAATCCACGAATTAAATCATTACGGCTGGCGAACGGTTGTCGTCACGAATCAGCCCGTGATTGCGAAAGGTTTTTGCGATGAAGTCGAATTGCAAAGCATCCACAACAAAATGGAAACGCTGCTCGGACAAGAACACGCTTTTCTCGACCGGATATATTTCTGCCCGCATCATCCCGAAAAAGGTTTTCCTGGCGAACGCGTGGATTTGAAAATTGATTGTGACTGCCGCAAGCCGAAAACTGGCATGATTCAAAGGGCGGTGGCCGATTTGAACATTGATTTGAAACAATCATGGCTGATCGGCGACACGACGACGGATTTGCAGACCGCAAAAAATGCCGGGCTAAAATCCATTCTGGTGCGGACAGGTTCTGCCGGGCGCGACGGGAAATTTTCCGCCCAGCCCGATTTTGTGTTCGACACGCTCGTTCAGGCCGTGGATTTTATTGTCCGCAAAAAAACCTAAATCGAGCGCGACATGATTATCAGCAAAACACCTTTACGCATGAGCTTCGTCGGCGGCGGCAGCGACCTGCCGGTGTTTTATCGCGAGTTCGGCGGGGCGGTGGTTTCGACGGCGATTGATAAATTTGTTTATGTGACGGTGAACAAAAAGTTCGACGAAAAAATCCGCATCAGCTATTCGCGCACCGAAGAGGCGAAATCCGTCGAGAAAGTCAAACATCCGCTCGTGCGCGAAAGCATGAAATTGCTCGGCATCAACGGTGGCGTCGAGATCACTTCCATCGCGGACATTCCGGCGAAAGGCACGGGGCTGGGTTCGTCGAGTTCGTTCACGGTCGGATTGTTGAACGCGTTGCACGCGTTTGCGAACCGGCACGCCTCCGCCGACAAACTGGCGCAGGAAAGTTGCGAGATCGAAATCGGGCGTTGCGGCGAACCAATCGGCAAACAGGATCAATACGCGGCGGCGTTCGGTGGTTTCAGCTTCATTCAGTTTAATCCGAATGATTCCGTTTCCGTCGAGCCGATCATCTGCCAGCGCGAAACTTTGCGGAAGCTGGAAAATAATTTGATCGTTTTTTACACGGGCATCACGCGCAGCGCGTCGGCGCTTTTGAAGACGCAGCAGCACGCCGTCGCCAGCCAGAAGGCGAAACAAAAAACGATGGTCAAAATGGTCGGGCTGGCGCGGCAATTGAAGGCGGAATTGCAAAAAAATAATCTGGCCGCGTTCGGCGAAATCATCCACGAAAACTGGCTGCTCAAGCGCAGCCTCACCAGCGCGGTGAGCAATGATGTGATTGACGGCTGGTATTCTCGCGCGCGAAAAGCCGGTGCAGTCGGCGGAAAATTACTGGGCGCGGGCGCGGGCGGATTCCTGATGTTTTACGCGCCGCAGGAAAAACATGAAGCGATCCGGCGCGAATTAAAAGAGTTGCGCGCGGTCAGGTTCGGTTTTGAGCCGCAGGGCAGCAAGATTATTTTTGTGCATGATTGAACTTTTTCAAATTGCCGTCTTGCGGCGTTGTAAAAAAATCAGAAGGCCAATCAGAAAAATTCCAGTGGCGATGGCAGCAAGGGTAACGTAAAGCGGCTTGATCGGGACGATGAATTGAAACTCCACGGTGTGCGAACCTGCCGGCAAATAAACGCCGCGCATGATATAGTTGCAGCGCAGGAGTTCCGCCGGTTTGCCGTCCACGGTCACGCGCCAGTCGGGATCGTATTTGTCATTGAGCAGCAGCACGGATGGCTCGGGGGCGTTCGCGGCGAAAATGATCCGCTTCGGCGCGTAGCTTTTGAATTCCACCGTGCCGGAATTTTCGTTGGTCGCCACGGCGGGCAGATCTTTTTGCGGCGTGGAGACCAAGACGGTTTTGGCCGGGTCAAAATCCAAGTCGGCGAGCGTTTTGAGGACGGCTTGATCGTTGGTGTTGACCTGCCAGTTGGAATAAAGTTTTGCGCGGGGCAGCGCGCCGGTAAAATCGAACAGGGCATAGGAGCCATCGGTATTGGGGAACGCAGTCACTTTATCGGGTGGCAAATAATATGCATATTGTTCCGGTGAAATGCCATCGGGAATGGCTATGCCCGGCCTGGGCAAGACATTAAATCTCTGGACGATGTGGAAGCGATTTTTACCGGGATCAAATTGGGTGTTGAATGCATCCAGGAAACCCGCCGGGCCAAGCAGATAGCGCGTATTTGAAAGTTCCCAAAGTCGTGTGAGTTTTGGAAAGGTCGTCTCGTCCAGCATATATTGGCCGGATGCGTCCTGCTTGATTCCGATGCGAAAATCATTCATATACTCCAGCAAGTCTTCCGGCATGCGCGGCATTTGGATGATGTCCAGGCTCTGGATGTTGTAATAAGGAAAGTGGTGTTGTGTCCATTCGATGCCGTAAAGCTGGTCAAATAATTGAAATTGTGATGGCGTGGATAGCGGCGCAGGCAGCAATTTTGCGACGCGATGTTCGTAAGGTTTGTCCCGCAGAAAATTTTCGACGGGATTAAGCGAACCCACTTCGTATTTCTGTTTGTAATCCCAATAATTGACATAGGGCAAATCCGCGCGGCCCAAGTCCATGACCAAAAATGCGCCCAGCAACCATCCGCCTAACTTGGCGCGCTTTCCGGCAAAGCAGCCGGCGATGATCAGTGTAAGTAAAACAATCGCGGCGGCAAAAATGACCAGCCACCAGCCCACTTGCCCGATGCTGAACGTGATGATTTGCCGGGCAGATTCTTCGTCGGGAAATCCGCGCGTCTGCAAGTAATGCACCAGCGCAGGTTTTTTCGAGGCATAGATGAACCAGCCAATGACGCTTGCCCCAAAAATTCCAAGGTAGGAAAAAGTCCAGCGCCGGTCGAAGCGGCTCGCCTTTGTCCACCAGTTTTTAATCTGCATGGAAAAGGAGCTTGATTTTCCCGACGGAGCTTCAAGATGACGGCGGCTCAACGCATGGATGCCATAGCCGAACAAAATCACCATCGCCCAGGATAAGAAAATGACAAACTTGGCCGGACTGCGGATGGTAGAAAAATACGGCAACGCATAAAGCGTGTGCCGGTAATAATCAAATGGCGCGAACCGTCCCCATGACAGCAACAACGATCCGACCAAGGCCGCCGACCAGAACCATATGTATTTTTTCTGCGTGCCGGTGAAGGGCGAGTTTTGCCGCCGGAATGACTGGGCAATCGCCCATGCCGCGATAAGCGCGACCAAAATGCCGCAGTAATTTCCACCGCCCGTTTGGCGCATGAAACCAGAGGGCGGCGGCGTGCCTTGTCCGCCACGGTCAAAAAACCGGTCCAGTTCCGGGTCGCGCCCCATGCCGCCCCAATAAACGCCGCCGCGATATGTGTCCTGCAAAGCGGGCATCATGTCCATGGGCGTGTTCATTTTGTAACCGAACAGGCCGGGAACAAAGAGGCCGAAAGTTTCGGTTTTGGGCAGACTCCATTGCGACGCGAAATCCCAATGCGCGGCCTTTGTTTGCGTGTCTTGTCCGGTTCCGGCGATGCCGGTGATGGCGGTGCCGACCAGCGCGATCACAGTTTGGTAGGCAATAAATCCGGCGAACAGGGAGATCACCGCCACGCGACCGATTCCATGGGCGATTTTTTTCAATGCCGTTCCATCCGAGTCCGCGACGGATTTATAAAACACAAAAATCGCGATCAAGATGCTGTAAAGTGCGCCGATGTCTGCGGCTTCCATGACATTCATGCCGACGCAAAGTCCGGCGAGCGCCAGTCGCGTCCAGCGGATCGTCCATGGAGTTTCAGCCGTATTGGACATCACCAGTCCAAGCGCGAAAAAATCCATGCCGGCGGCGATTTCATGCGAAGCGACGCCCCAGCACGCATCGGAAAAATAAGTTGCGTTCAGCACCGCCGCCAACGTGCCGAGCGCCATCGCCAGCATGGAAAATTTAAGCGCACGAAAAAATGTCAAGGCGCCAAGACCAAGGATAAATAGCGCGAGGGGCGCGAAAAATTTGGCGTAACCCAGCGGCCCGATGACAGTTCGCAATAATGAACTGATGGCCGGCGAAGCCATGCCGCCGCCGGAGCCGATCGAATTGAGATCAGCCCAAAATCCCGTAAAGGTTTGCGGCAACTGATTTTGATCTTCGACCAATACGCCCAGCGGGCCGTCGTTGGAAAAGACCACTTCTTGCGGAATGAAACTCTGATAAAAAAACAATCCCAGCAGGAGCGCGAGCAATCCCGCGATTGGCAGGAATGGATTCCAACTTTTGGCGCGCGTGCCGGGCAAAATTTTGGCGGGCATAATTATAAAATTCGATGCAAACGAGAACTTAAAAAATATACTTGGGCGAAGAGTCTCAATGCAATTCAAATGCAGAGACAACGCGCTTGAGTTCCTTGTTTCACCAAACCTTCCAGCCTGCGAATCAAGAACGGTTGAATTTTGGAAAGCCGCGCTTGAGGATGGCTTTAATCTCATAACTCCGGCCGAAGCCAGGCCGGAAGAAGCGCAACATCCAGAAATCGCCACGGCGACGGAATGAACGAATGCGCTTCCGTTCGCTGAAAATATGGCCGCGCAAACGCCAGCAATCGGCAAACACGTCCAGACTGACGCATTTTGCAATCGCAGGATTTCTCGTCATCAGCAGGACGAACAATCCTTCCAGCCAAACAAGCACGGCGCAGGGCAACAGCATGAGCAGCAGCAGATGCTGGCAATTCTTGGCGATGAATAAAAGGCTGTTCCGATTGGACAAAAAACGCCTATGGGTGCTGGTCCGGTTTTCAATGATTTTATTCCCGCCGGCGGGATTGACGGAGGCTGATCCGCGATGATGTATTCGCGCAGTGAGTGCGGGCACAATTTTTTCTCCTGAAATCCATATCCGCCATGAAAGATCCGGCTCTTCGCCATACATGAAAAATTTCTCGTCAAACCCGCCCAGCCGGACATACAAGTCTTTGCGAATAAAAAAAAATCCATGAACATAAAGGAGCTGTTCCGGGGTTTGAGTTTTGCGCGGCTCAATCCCGTTGCCGCAAAAATCAAATCCGACGCACCCTCGTGCCTGCACCCTGTCATCTTCGTATTCCAAAATCAATCCTCCGGCACATCCGGCACTTTCCCATTCGGCCGTTTCAAAAAGATGTTCCAGACAGTCCGGCTCCAGCCATGTGTCCGGGTTGGGAAAATAAAGATATTGGCCGCTCGCCGCCGCTGCTCCCCGGTTGCACGCCACGTCGAACCCGTTGTCGCCACCCGTGGGCATCAACTGGGCATTGGGCCAGTTCGCGATGAGGTTTCGCGCCAATTCGTCCGTGCCATCCTGCGAAGCGTTGTCAGCGATGATCAATTCCATGCGCTCAAAAATCGTCTGGGAGCGCAACGATTCCAGGCAACGCGGCAGCCATCGGCCATCATTATGGCAGACAAGGACGACGGTAACCAATGGTTTTGGCCCGGATTCACTCATAAACTGTTTTGAAATAATGCCTGAACGACGCGGTCTGTCTTCAAACGGAATCAAGTGTCCCGGCACATCATCCACGGAAATTTTTCAGATGCTCCAATGCAGAGATTTTTTATAAAGAAGCAGGGAATTTCCACAGCGTCAATGTTTATCTCCAAACCAAGAAAGAGAGAGCATTTTGTTGGCGACTTTTAAGCCAAGCGGCTAAAGTGGTTCGCATTTAGCACTGTATTTTTGGCAGTGAACCGCTGGTAAACGACATGAAAAAAAAGCCGCTCAAAATTCTAGTGTTCTCGTCCACGCGCAAGGAACGGGACGGCATCGCAGAATATTCGCGTCAGGTATTCCGGCCGGAATTTGAAAAATCCGGGGAGATTGAGGTCAAGATTACCGACATCACTCCCGAAAATATGCTGGCTGCTCCGTTCAAAAGAGCGGACGTGCTGCACATCCAGCATGAATTTTTCATGTTTGACCGGCTGGTCGGATTGTCGGCGTTGTTTTACTATCCGTATCTGTGGCTATGGTCGAAGCTGCTGGGTTTCAAAATTGTCACGACTATCCATTCGACCTACAACGTGGACGATCTTGGCGGCGCACTGCCGCATTTTGCGAAGTTCAAATCGCTCTTCCCGCTGGGCAGTTTTTACCTGCGGCTTCATCTCCTGCTGGTCTGCGCTTTTTCCAGCCGCGTTCTGATCTTGAGCAGGATTGGCATGGAGAACCTTGGGCGCGTGGTTTCCCCCCGCATGATGGCGCGCAAAGTGCGCTACACGCATTTGGGCAACTACGCTTCGCATATTCATATGCAGCGGCATGGCTTGCTTGAAAAAAGATTCAGGTTGGCTGGCGGTGAAAAGATTTTTGTCCTGTTCGGTTTTGCATTTCCGATCAAAGGCTACGAATACGCAATCCAGGCGATGGACATCCTCGTCAATCAGCGCGGACGCAAGGACGTAAAACTCATCGTCGTCAGCGGCGACACGGGCAAGGGCAGTTTCCCGGGCGGCGGTCAAGGCGATACTTACATCGGCTGGCTGAAGAAATTGGCGGCAGAGCTTAAACTGGAGGCGCACGTCATCTTCACCGGCTATCTGGCAAATGATGATCCACTGTTGGAAGAAATTTTCGCCGAGACATTTTGCTTTGTGTTTCCGTATTTGGATCGCAATTTTCCGTCCGGCGCGATTTCAACCACGCTGGCGACGGGCAAGCCGGTTTTGGTTTCGGACATCCGCTGTTTTCAGGAATACGAAGGCCTGTTGAATTTCAAGGAGCGGGACGCGGCGGCACTGGCGCACAAAATGACGGAGTTATTGGATAATCCCGCGTTCGTGGCGCAGGCGGCGGAAATCACCCGGCACAATGCCGAGAAGTTTGATATGCAAAATATCTTTGCGACCCACCTTGAATTATATCAGGAGTTGGCCGGTATCCGTCAAGGCACCTGCCGGATGCGGAAGAATTGACCGGTCTGGCTCACGATAAATTCAGTGGTGATGGTTTCGCTTTGCGCGGTGA
The DNA here is from genome assembly GCA_036268155.1 of Verrucomicrobiia bacterium. GTDB lineage: Bacteria > Verrucomicrobiota > Verrucomicrobiia > Limisphaerales > UBA11358 > UBA11358. The sequence goes on from DATAUQ010000054.1 coordinate 22,084, forward strand.
ACTGCGGCCCTGTTGGCGTCCAGTTGACCATGTCAGTGGATGATTCCAGCACATAGTTCAAGCCCAAAACAACGTGCTGCGTGACATTGACGCGGCTCACGTTGATGGTGAGGGTAGGAACGAACGGCGGCGAAGCGATCTCGATGTCCGGCGGATTCGTGTAACCCGAGCCTGGATTGACGATGTTGATGGCGGTGACAAATCCATTCTGGATCGTGGCCGTCGCGATCGCGCCTGAACCGCCGCCACCCACGATCAGCACTTCCGGGGCATTCGTGTAACCGCAACCGCCATCAGTGATGTTGGCCCCGACGAAGAATCCATTGACTACTTGTGCCGTGGCCTCGGCTGCGTGCGGCGAGCAAAACCCGGATTCTTCCGAATACAACTCGGCGATTTCATTCGTGGTCAAAGCGCGGTTATAAATGCGGACATCGTCAATCGCGCCGTTGAAAAATCTGATTCCGTTTTCCGATCCAATT
>DATAUQ010000055.1:0-7694 GCA_036268155.1 Verrucomicrobiia bacterium
AAACTGAAGTTTGAACTCCAACAACTATGAATAAAAAATCTCCCGTCTCCCGCAGCGGACGCTTCACCGCCGGCCCCGCCGCCGACGTCGCGCAATTCACCGAGTCCATTTCCTTCGACTGGCGGCTTTGGCGGCACGACATCCTCGGCTCGATGGCGCACGCCGAGATGCTCCACAAAATCGGTGTGCTGAAAAAAAATGAACGGCACGCCATCGTTCGCGGACTCGACCAAATCGGCAAAGAAATCCACGCTGGAAAATTCAAGTGGAAGCCCGAACTCGAAGACGTCCACATGAACATCGAGGCCGAGCTGACCAAGCGCGTTCCCGCCGGCGCGAAATTGCACACCGCCCGTTCGCGCAACGACCAGGTCGCCCTCGACGTGCGGATGTGGCTGCGCGACGAAATCACTTTGCTGCTCGGCGAAATCGCCAATCTGCAACGCGCCCTTGTCTCGCTCGGCGAACGCAATTCCGACGTGCTGATTCCCGGCTACACGCATCTGCAACGCGCGCAGCCCGTCTATCTCGCGCACCATCTGCTCGCCTACGTCGAGATGCTCGAACGCGATTGCGAGCGCCTTTGGGATTGTCATTCCCGCGTCAACATCTGCCCGCTCGGCAGCGGCGCGATTGCCGGTTCGACCTTGCCGTTGAAACGCGAACTCGTCGCGAAGCTGCTCAATTTCGTTGACGCCGACGGCAAAGTTCAACTCACGCAAAATTCCATGGACGCCGTGAGCGACCGCGATTTCGCCGTTGAATTCTGCGCCGCCGGTGCGCTGCTGGCCGTGCATCTTTCGCGGCTCGCGGAGGATTTTATTCTTTGGGCGAGCGCGGAATTTAATTTCATCAAGATCGCCGACGCCTACACCACCGGCTCATCGCTCATGCCTCAGAAAAAAAATCCCGACATCGCCGAACTGGCGCGCGGCAAGACCGGCCGCATTTTCGGCAACCTGATGTCGCTGCTCACGCTGCTGAAAGGTTTGCCGATGACCTACAACCGCGATTTGCAGGAAGACAAGGAACGCCTCTTCGACACCGCCGACACCGTGCGCGCCTCGACGCGGATTTTTTCCGCGATGTTGCGCAATGTGAAAATCAATCGCGCCGCCTGCGCCGCCGCTGCGAGCGACCCGGCGTTGCTGGCAACCGACCTCGCGGATTATCTAGTGAAAAAAGGAATGCCGTTTCGACAAGCACATCACGTCGTCGGCGCGGTGGTGGCGCTGGCGGAAAAAGCCGGCAAACCACTGAACCAACTCACGCTTGCGGAATTGCAAACCGTGGAGCCGGTGACCGGCACCAAATATTTTGGTCGCGACGCGCTCGGCGTGTTCAATCTGAAAACGGCGATGGCGAAACGGAACATCACCGGCGCACCGGGAACCAAAGAAGTCGCGAAGCAACTGGCGCGCTGGCGGGAACAACTTTCGTGAAAAGCGCAGATGAAAGAGTCTCTTCAACAATTTGGTGGAGATTGGACTAGCCAGAAGCTTCAACGGCTTCAGGAATATCTCGTTGCCTATCACAATGCGTTGAAGAATTCGCCCTTCAGACTTTCTTACATAGATGCGTTCGCGGGCACGGGTTATAACACGCCCAAGGCATCACCTGATTATCAATCACCACTTTTTGATGATTTGGTTGCCCAAGACACTCGGCAGTTTTTAGATGGCTCTGCGCGAATTGCCCTCCAGATTCCGAAGCCATTTGATGAATATATTTTTGTCGAACAAGATGCGGAACGCTGCGCAGAACTCTCAAAGTTAAAGACCGAATTTCCTGCGCTGGCTTCACGCATCAAACCTATAAATGATGAAGCGAATAGTTATCTGACATCACTTTGCAAAAGTTCTAATTGGCTTCGGGATGGTCGCCGTGCCGTTGTATTTCTCGACCCGTTCGGAATGCAAGTTTCATGGACAACGATTCAAGCAATTGCACAAACCCAAGCAATAGATTTATGGCTGCTCTTTCCCCTCGGCATAGGCGTTAATCGAATGCTTCCTAAAAGTGGCCAGTTTCCGCCGGGCTGGCGTAAGAGGTTGGACTCAATGTTTGGAGAACCAGATTGGTATGCTGCGTTCTATGAAACTCATACAACACCATCTTTGTTCGGTGACGCCGTAGAAATTGCTGTGAAGCGTGCAGATTCTTCTGCCATCAGCAGTTATTTTGTAAAAAGATTGAAAACTATTTTCCCGCACGTCGCAGATAATCCGCTGCCACTTTTCAATTCATCAAACTGTCCGCTTTACTTGCTCTGTTTTGCGGCTGGAAATCAAAAGGGAGGAACAATTGCTAAACGCATCGCTGAGCATATATTGAAGCCGTGAACGCATTTTTGGATACAACCGGAGCAACTTTAGAAGTCGCAAGGCCAGCGACCAGACGCGCTCTCGTGCGTCAAGATAACCGTGTCGGCCTGTGGCATGCGCCCGCCGTCATTGCCGAGAATAATTTCATTTATAAAAGTCTCTCGAACTGGTCCTTTAACGTCGCAGTTGGCTGTTCGCACGCGTGCCGGTTTTGTTATGTGCCAAGTGCGGCGACAATTAAGCAGGGGCCAAAGCTGGCAGAATACGGTGTGGAAAACCCCGATGCCGAGTGGGGCGATTATGTTTTGCTCCGACCTTGGGAAGAAGACAGATTTTTGGCGTCGTTGCGCGCTGCTGAAAACACGCCCAAGCGTTTGCTCAAGCCTGACGGCAATCGTGCGGTGATGTATTGCACCACCACCGACCCCTACCAAGTCATTCATCACCCAGACCCGGAGCGGCAACGGATGCTGTCACAACATGCCCGCCGTCTAGTTCGCCGTTCGTTGGAATTGATTCGTGATTATTCGACACTTAATGCCCGTATCCTCACTCGCAGCCCGCTGGCACGGGCGGATTTCGATTTGTATAAAACTTTCGGCCCGCGCCTGTTGTTTGGTATGAGTTTGCCGACCTTGCGAAACGATCTCTCGAAAATATACGAACCCAAAGCACCCGCACCATCTCAACGTCTCGCCACGCTTCAGGCAGCAAATGAAGCTGGACTGAATGTTTATGTGGCAGTAGCTCCGACCTACCCGGAGTGCGACGAGGACGATTTGCGCGCCACACTTGAAGCCATAGCGAAAATCAATCCCATCACAATTTTTCACGAGCCAATCAACATCCGTGCTGAAAATGTGGAACGAATCCAATCACACGCCGATGAACTTGGTGTGGAATTAAAAACGGATGTTTTTGAAACCCGTGAGCAGTGGCAAGATTACGCAGTTAACGCGTTGCAAACGGTGGAAAGGTTGTCTGAAGAAATCGGGATTGCCGACCGACTTCATCTGTGGCCAGACAAGTCTCTCGGCAGTTTAACTGTGGCCAATCGGATGCCAAAACCGCGAGATTACATGCGCTGGTTGCGGAAATCTTGGACACGAATCAGCGAGTGGCCGAAGTAATGGCATTAAATGATCTGCTCAAGGCAACATCGCGCTCGTTTTATCTGACGTTGCGCGTGCTGCCCGTGCGCGTGCGTCCGCAGATCGGCCTCGCCTACCTGCTCGCCCGCACGACCGACACCATCGCCGACACGGAACTCGTCCCGCCCGCGCAACGGCTCGACGCGTTGCAAAAACTTCGCGAACGGATTCTCGGCCAAAGTTCCGCGCCGCTGAATTTCGGCGAACTGGCGCAAAAGCAAAATTTATCGGCAGAAAAATTGTTGCTGGAAAAAGTCGAGGAAAGTTTGTTGGCGTTGCAAAACTTTTTCGAAACCGACCAAAAATTGATCCGCGACGTTTTGACGACGATCACGAGCGGACAAGAATTGGATTTGAAGCGGTTTGGCCGTTGGGGCGAGACTACTGGCGAGCCGTCTTCCACATTCGCGGCTCGCGGGGACGCTCGCCCCACCACGAAAATCATCTCGCTCGAAACGGCGGCGGAACTGGACGATTACACCTATCGCGTCGCCGGTTGCGTCGGCGGATTCTGGACAAAGATTTGCCGCGCGCATCTTTTTCCGCACGCAAAAATTGACGACACGCAATTCATCGCGGACGGAATCCGCTTCGGCAAAGGTTTGCAGCTCGTGAACATTTTGCGCGACCTGCCGGCGGATTTGAAAAATGGCCGATGCTATTTGCCGAGGCAAAGATTGGATGAGGCAAAACTGCTGCCAGAGACTTTGCTATCGCCCGCGAACGAACAGAAATTTCTGCCGCTGTATCACGAATATCTGGACAAAGCGGAATCGCATTTGCGGGCGGGCTGGCGCTACACGAATGCGATTCCATTTGCGCAATTCCGCATCCGTCTTGCTTGCGCATGGCCGATTTTGATCGGCATAAAAACGGTTGAAAAATTGCGCGCGGCGAACGTAATTGAATTGCAGCGACGCGTGAAAGTGCCGCGCGTCGAGGTGAAACGGCTCATTTTCCAATCGCTGCTGGCCTGTCCATTTCCGGGCGCGTGGCGAAAACTGTTTTCCGCAGGCCGGAAAGCTGTTGCGTCGGACTCGGATTTGGCGTAGAAAAACATCATGCAAGTCTCCAAGTTCCTGTTGACAGTTTGCGCGGCGACTGTTTGCGCGGGTTTCATTTCCGTCCAAGCGCAGGATAATCCGGCGCAGGCCGCCGCGCGCGTGGCGTTGATGGAAAAGATGAACGGGTTGGAACCATCACCCGCTCCCACAAACGCGGAAGCGCCGCCGATCATCGTCACTCCTTCCGGCGCGGCACCGGAACCGCAAAATCCGCCCGCCACAATCCCGACTCCGCCGCCGACTCCGCCTGAACCACAGCCAGCGCCAACTGTTCCTGCTGTGATACCGGCTCCCGCCGTGGTGCCAATCCAGACGCCCGAACCCGCCGCCACCATGTCTCCGCCGCCGGACAATTCCACTCCGGTTGCGCCCGCGTCTTCAGACAACGCAGCCCAAGCCGCCGCGCGAGCCGCCTTGGAACAAAAAATGTCCGAGATGCATGAACAACTGGAAGTGCCCATTGAAACGCCCGCTCCAGCAATGACCATGCCGACAATCCAAGAACCTGTGCCCATTGCTCCGGCAATGATGATGACAAATACGATTGCTGCCCAACCGCCGGCGAAACCGACCAAACCTGTCAGCGCAAAAAAAACTGGCAATGCGCTCGGCTTGCAACCAATTATCGCGCCGCCGTTGCCGATTTCGATGACCAAGGAAGAACAGCTTCAGGCCTTGCTCGACAAATATAAGGCCGATCAGATCACGCCTGAAGAATATTTCAAGCAACGCGAGGCGATTCTGGCCGAGCCGGATGCCATGTCTCATTGAGATGATTGATTTGACGCGCCCGCCGGATTTTTCCGGCGGGTTTTTCATTTAGCAACCTTGAATTTTCAACGCTGAACCCTAAACTGGAACTGTTATGCACGATTTTCGTTACGTCGGCAAAAAACTGTTTTGCGAAGGCGTCGCCGTCGAAACGCTCGCCAAAAAATTCGGCACGCCGCTTTATATTTATTCGCAACGCACGCTGACGGATCATTTTCAAAAACTCGACCGCGCGCTTGCGCCGCTCGACCATCTGGTCTGTTTCGCGATGAAGGCAAACTCGAACCTTGCCGTGCTGCGAACGATCGCCAATCTCGGCGGCGGCTTTGACATCGTGAGCGGCGGCGAATTGCAGCGCGTCATCGCGGCGGGCGGCGATCCGCGCAAATGCGTTTTCGCCGGCGTCGGAAAAACTGAAGCTGAAATTGAATTCGCGCTGCGGCAAAATATTTATTGTTTCAACGCCGAGAGCGAACCGGAATTGCAGCGCATCAATCGCGTCGCCGCGCGGCTCAAAAAAATCGCGCCCGTCGCCGTGCGCGTGAATCCGAACATCGAGGCGCACACGCACGCGAAGATCACCACCGGCACTTACGAAAATAAATTCGGCATCGCCTTCGAAAAGATTGAAGGCGTGTATGCACGCGCCAGCAAGTTGAAAAATCTGCGGCTGCGCGGCGTGCAGATGCACATTGGTTCGCAACTTACCGCCGTGTCGCCATTTGAAAAAGCCGTTCGCAAAGTTTTGCCGCTTGTCAAAAAATTGCAGGCCAGATACGCGCTGGAATTTTTCAGCATCGGCGGCGGGTTGGGCATCGTTTATCAGCCCGCGCTCGCCAGCGGTTCGCCGCAATGGTGGAAATCCAGCGCGGCCAAAAATATTTTGACGCCGCAAAAATATGCGGACCGGCTGTTGCCACTGCTCAAGCCGCTCGGTTTGAAAATTTTGCTCGAACCAGGACGCTTTATTTCCGGCAACGCGGGCATTTTGGTCACGCGCGTCGAATACTTGAAGCGCACCGGCAAAAAGAATTTCGTCATCGTGGACGCCGCGATGAATGATTTGATCCGTCCTGCGTTTTATGATTCGTATCACGAAATCGTTCCGCTGACGAAAAAGGGCAGCGCGATGATTTCATCCGATGTCGTCGGCGGCATCTGCGAATCGGGCGATTATTTTTGCAAAGACCGACCGCTGCCGAAAGTCGGCGAAGGTGATTACCTCGCGCTGTTGAGCGCGGGTGCTTACGGCTCGGTGATGGGTTCAAATTACAACGCGCGTCCGCTGGCCACCGAAGTTCTGGTGAACGGCAAAAAATTTGCCGCCGTGCGCGAGCGTCAGCCGGTGAAAGAAATCTGGGCGGGCGAAAAAATCGCGCCGTGGCAGAAATAATTTTTATTTCGCAATCTGCCCGCGCGTGACGCCGAGTTGATTCATCAGCTTCAACTCGCGCCACAATTGCGTCCCGTCAATTTCACCGCGCAAAAGCTGGCGATATTTTGCGATGGTGCGTTCCACGGTTTCCGGCGTTTCATCCAAAAATTCCACGCGGAAATTTCGCACGCCAAGTTCGATCATCTTGGAAATATATTCCGCGCCGGTCTGCGTTTGCGAGTTGAACACTGTGTTGCGGCAGCCCGCGTCCGCCTTGAGCGCGTGCTCCGCGCCGACGCGATCGCGCAGTTTGACGACGTGCGTGTCGCACGGGCGTCCACAGTTCGTGAAATCTGTGCCGTCGGAAAGAAACGCGCAGAAGACGCAATGCTCCATGTGAAACATCGGCATATGCTGATGGATCGTGACCTCGAACCATTCCGGCGGCGCGCTTTGCAACAATGCTTCGAGTTGCGTGAAATTCAAATCGTAAGATGGCGTGATAAATTCCAGGCCAAATTTATTTTTGAAATAATCCGCCGCAATACTGTTAGCGATGTTCAGTGAATAATCGCCGCGCTTGCGCTCGTCCGCGAAAAATTTCAAATGGTCGTAATTGCGGACGAGATAGCCGTCAGCATTCGATGACAGGACTTGTTTCAAAATCCACTCCTCACCGGTTTTGAAAATGCGCGGCGGGGCGACGAAAATTGCGGATTGCGGATTGCGGATTGCGGATTCGCAGCCGCGCGCGGTGTGAAATAAAGTCACCGCCTCGCGATATTTTTTCGGGTCTTCAAACTCGCAATAAATGGTCTGCACGCCGCATTTCAACGCGGCTTCGAGTTGCGGCAGATTGCGGACGAGGACAATCAATTCTGCATTTGAACCGCAGAGGCGCAGAGGCGCAGAGAAATCAGAAATGTTTTGTCCGCTCTGCGGCTCCGCGTCTCGGCGGTTATTCAAAGACCAGCGCTTCGGCTGCGCGCGCAATTTTTCCAGTTCACTT
>DATAUQ010000056.1:0-49207 GCA_036268155.1 Verrucomicrobiia bacterium
CGATTTTTACCTGCGCATCGCGCTGGAACTCTATCTCAAGCGCCTGCTCGTCGGCGGCGTGGACAAAGTGTTCGAGATCGGCCGCAACTTCCGCAACGAAGGCCTCTCGCGCAAACACAATCCCGAATTCACGATGCTCGAGGCGTATCAGGCGTTCGGCGATTACGAGAGCATGATGGAACTCGTCGAATCAATGGTGAAACACGTCGCGCAAAAGGTTTTGGGAACATTAGTTATCTATCAGCCGAGAAGGGATTTCATAAATGCATATCTTAAATTAGCCCTAGCAAACTTGCCGGCTTTTGACACCGCTGAATTTAGTGGCTATTCAACTTGTTTATCCGAAATTGAAGAATGCAAAAAACTCCTTCCAGATTCCAAAGAAACCGAGAAGTTAGCTTTGCGCGCAGTAACAGCAATTGAAGTTTTTGCTTCTACGTTCGAGAAAGATACTTTAGAAGCACACACAAAACTTATCGCAAATCGTGAAGCTGAAGCAAAACGCCTACTTAAAGAAGGTGAAAAATTTCTTTTGGGTGAAAATAAGGAATCGGTTTCGCGCGAAATGGCGAATATACAAGCCACGAACATTTCGTATCAGGAAAGTAGTCCTTCATATGAATTAATTCAGCCATTAAAAAATGCTCAAAGCGCGTTAGCTCGCTACACAAATCGCCTAGAAATAAATTTAACTCCTGCGTGGCGTCGCGTGAAATATAAAGATTTAGTTCGCGAAAAAGCTGGAGCAGATTGGTTTGAAATTTCTCGAAGGGAACGTTTTGAACGGGCAATTAAAATAGGAATTGATTTTAAGGGAGCAGCAATTGTGGATGTGAAAAAGCGTGCTTTTCTGATTCAAAACCAAAAAGATTCATTGAGCCAAATTGAATGGGACAAACTTGTTCAAGAACAAATAAAAGCGGTTGATTCACTTTTTGAATTGGCCGAAGGAATTTTGCCCGAAGACTTTGAAGTCACCGGCGCGGTGTTTGAAAAATTGATCGAGCCGACGCTGATTCAGCCCACGTTCGTCACGCATCTGCCCAAGGAACTCGTGCCGCTCGCCAAACTTTCGCCCGACGACCCGACGACCGTCGAAGTCTTCGAGTGCTGCATCAACGGCCAGGAAATCGCGCCCGCCTACACCGAGCAGAACGATCCCGTCGAGCAGCGCGAACGCCTCGAACATCAGGCCGGCGGCGAACAACAAAAATTGGACGAAGATTTTCTCGTCGCGCTCGAACACGGCATGCCGCCCGCCGGCGGCATGGGCATGGGCATTGACCGCCTGTGCATGATGCTGCTCGGCCAGGAATCCATCCGTGACGTGATTTTGTTCCCGCAGTTGAAACCGAAGTGAAGTTTGGTGGGGCGAGCGTCCTCGCAAGCCGTCGTCATTACGTTTTTACGCGCCAAGCGGCTCACGAGGACGCTCGCCCCACCAAAAAGCATATTTGACGAAGGGATGATTTAAGCGTAATTAGGTGACGTATGAAAAATTCAAAATTGATTGCGGGAATGATTTTGGCCGCCATGCTGGTTGCCCTGGCTCCGTCCAGCCGCGCGGACGGCACGAACACCGTCGCAGCCGTCAAGCCCGACCTGTTGACAACGTGTCCGGTTTCCGGCGACAAGCTGGGCGCCGACATGGGCAAGCCTTACGTTTTTGAATATAAAGGCCAGGAAGTCAAACTTTGCTGCCCGATGTGCAAGGCGGAGTTTGATAAAAACCCGGCGAAATTCCTGAAGAAAATTCAAGACGCAGCCGACAAGTCCAAAAGTTAAACACTGTTCGCGGCGCTAAATTCAACCTTCTTTCACGGCGCTTCCTTCCAATTTCACGCCGAACTTGCGTTCAAATTCCGCGATACGCTTCAACAAATCCGGCAGACGCTGGATGGCGATGACCTGACGTTTGAATTCGCGGTCGGGTTGCGCGGGCGCGCCGAGCCATTTGCCGCCGTCGGGAATATCCGTCATCACGCCGGATTGCGCCCCAACGGTGACTTGATTGCCCAAATTCAAATGGCCGCCGATGCCGACCTGACCCGCGAGCACGACGTAATTTCCGAGCTTCGCACTGCCCGCGATGCCGACTTGCGCGATGACGAGACAATGTTCGCCGATCTCGACGTTGTGGGCGATCTGCACGAGGTTGTCAATTTTCGTGCCCTTGCCGATGACCGTCGCGCCAAGCGCGCCGCGATCAATCGTCACGTTCGCGCCGATCTCAACGTCGTCGCCAATGATGACATTTCCAATCTGCGGCACTTTGCGATGAACGCCGCCGTCCAGCACATAACCGTATCCATCCGAGCCGATGACGGTGCCGGCGTGGATGCGGACGCGATTGCCGATGACCATGCGCGGATAAACGGTGACATTTGGAAATAAATTCACATCCTCGGCGAGTTTGGAATCGTCGCCGACGGAATTTCCGCTCTGCAAAACGGAGCGCGCGCCGATCTGCACGCGTTCACCGACGACGCAATGCGGGCCGACGTGCGCGGTCGGATCAATTTTTGCCGATGAAGCAATCACGGCGGTCGGATGGATTCCGGCTGGAAATTTTGGTTCGGGGAAAAACAGCGCCAGCGCCTTGGCGAACGCTACGCGCGCGTTAGCCACGCGGATCACGATTTTCTGCATCGAACTGAAACGCTTGTCGGCGATGATGGCGGTGGCGGCGCTTTGCTCGGCGCGCACGAAGAAAATTTCATTTTCCGCGAAGGTCAGGTCGCCGGGCTGCGCGCGGTCGGCAGGCGCGAAGCTGTTCAGAACGGCATGGCCGTCGCCGATGACTTCGCCTTCGAGATATTTTGCGATTTCAGAGGCAGTGGGCATTTTGTTTGCGGCTCACTATAAACGCCCGCGAGTGCAGTTCAACTTCTACTTTTTGAAATGCTTCACAGCCCGATGGGATGCCACGCGGTCTTGAATTCCACCGTGTCGAGAATCCAATACGGGTCTTCCACTTTCGCAGCGAACCAGTCGGCAGATGCAAGTGTATGATTTGCGTAGCGTTTCAAATTGATCGCAGTTCCCGATTGAAGTTTTGCGCTGATTTCCAAATCGCCCGTGCCGTCCACAATCGCGTTCACGTCCATGTGGCCGGCGATGTGCGGGACGAGTTCGGCGCGTTTGCCGGTCAGGATGTTCACTACGCCGCCGGGCAAATCACTTGTGGCGAGAATTTCCGCGAACGTTGCAGCGGGCAATGGAAATTTTTGGGACGGAATCACGATCGCCGCGTTGCCGCTCAAAATCACCGGCGCGAGCAGCGAAACGAGCGCGAGCAGCGACGGTTCGTCCGGCGCGAGCGCGACGACCACGCCGGTCGGTTCGGGCGTGGTGAAATTAAAATGGGGTGAAGCGACGGGGTTCACGCTGCCGAAAACCTGCGAGTATTTATCCGTCCAGCCCGCGAAATGCACGAGCCGGTCAATCGTGACAGCCACTTCACGCTTCGCCTTGGCCGCGCCGATGCCGGTGGAACGCGCGATTTCATTGACCAATTCGTTGGCGCGGTTTTGCAGCATCTCGGCGGTGCGATAAAGAATCTGGCCGCGATTGTATGCCGATGCTTTATTCCAACCATCAAAAGCGGCGCGCGAGGCGACGACGGCATCGCGAAAATCCTTGCGCGAGGCGTGGGCGAAATTTTCGAGATGTTCGCCGGTTGGAGATTTTGCGGGCAGATAACGTCCGCTCTCGCTGCGCGGAAATTTTCCGCCGATGAAGAGCTTGTAGGTCTTTTTGACGTCGAGATGCTTCGCGTTCATGGCGGTCGTGATTAATTTAATTTCTTCGGCCAGAAAATCTGGAACAGGCCGAACAATCCCAGCGCCGCGCCGGCGATGTAATAATATGTCGCGCGATCCGTGGGCGCGCCGGTGAAGATTTGTTTGACCTGCGAGTCAACCGACTGCGTGATGTCGTGTCCCCACACGAGCAGCAATACCCCGATGACGAGGCTGGTGACACCGATTATTTTTCGCATAAAATTATTTCGCGGCTAATTAAAATGAAAAATTTCCACAGCTTTCAACTGACCGGCGTTGTCACCGTCGCCATTACCGCATCTTGCTGCCACCCGAAAAGCTTTTTAGCCTTGATGATCTCAAAAATGGGCGCGGGAATCAACTGGCTCAAGCTTTCGTCGCCGGCATGGATTTTGGCGAGGACTTCGCTGGAATAAATTTTCAACGCGTCGGCGTTATAGTTTTTGATGTTATCAATGAATTTATTTTCGACCAGATGTGCGTAAAGATGGCGCAGATGCGGCGCGACTTCCATGTTTTCCACGGTGATGAGCTGGCCGGATTTTTTGTCGAGCGACGGATAAACGTAAAGTTTCGCGCCGTTCTTGAAAAGCTGGCCGAGCGATTCCATGAGGCCGCCGGGCAGGTCGGTGTAAAATTTTTCGTCAAAGACGTCGCGCAGGCGCACCAGTCCGATGGGCAATGCGATGGGTTTGTCGGTCTGGCGCGCGAGGTAATTGACGAGGCGATGGTAGCGCAAAAAATTTGAGATCAGCACCGGCTTGCCGAGCGAGCCGAGCGTGTCCACGCGGTCGAGAAAATCCTGGTGATCAATCGCGTCGCCGACCTGCAACTGGCGCAACGTCATTTCGAACATGACAACGGGCGGATCGTTTTGCAGCGATTTGTCCTGAACGAATTGTTCCTGCGCACGCTCAAGCATGTCGAGCATGGGATTGGTGAGCGGACGGAAACTGCCGCGTTCGAGCAGCACGGGTTTTTTCCAGAGTAGTTCGCCAGGGATGATGGCCTCACCGTCGGCGGTGAACATGGCTGCTTCGGTGAGCCATTGCTGGACGAGCTGGAGCGCGAGCAGACGGTTGTCCACGCCGGTGAACGCGGGGCCGGAACATTTGATCATGTCCACCTCGACACGCTCGCTGGAAAGGCCGTCCATGAGCGAACCGATCAATTTCGTCGGGTTGTCGTGCAGATAAAATGCGCCGTGAATCAGATTCACGCCGACCATGCCGAGCGTTTCCTGCTGACGCGAACCTTCTTTGTCGAGCGTGCGCACATGGATGATGATGGTGGAAGGATCGCCGTGCGGATGAACTTGAAATTTTATGCCGAGCCAGCCTTGGCCTTCGTCGCGTTTCGTGGCGACGGTGTCGGCGAAGGCAAAGAAAGTGCATTTGTCGCCGCGCGTTTTATCGAGCCGTTGCAAAAGCAGGTTGAATTCGTGATCCAGCATGGACTGCAACCGTTTGCGGCTGACGTAACGGTCGGACGCGCCGTAAATGGCGTCGCTGATAGCCATGTCGTAGGCGGAGATGGTCTTGGCCACGGTGCCGGACGCCTTGCCGACGTGAAAAAACCAGCGCGCGACTTCCTGGCCCGCGCCGATCTCGGCGAAAGTGCCGTATTTTTTCGCGTCGAGATTGATCTGCAACGCTTTTTGCCCGGTGTTCAATTTTTCTTCGACCATAAAATTCCTTTCACGAATTCTGCCAAGTCCAATGTCCAATGTCCAATGTCCAAAGCCGCGCGCACTTTGGACTTTAGACTTTGGATATTCGACTTTATATTATCTTCATGTATCGGACGCAGGATTTACACGTCAAAGAAATTGTCCGGCTCTCGACGCCCAATGCGCTGAAGGCGCAGACGCCGACGACCGAAGCCGCCAACCTCACTGTCGCGCGCAGCCGCGAGCGAGTCATCCGCATTTTGCGGCAGGAAGACCCGCGCCTGCTCGTCGTCATCGGGCCTTGCTCGATCCACGATGAAAAAGGGGCGCTCGAATATGCGGAAAAATTAAACGCGCTGCGAAAGGAATTCGCCGACCAGATGGAAATCGTCATGCGCGTTTATTTTGAAAAACCGCGCACGACGATTGGCTGGAAAGGATTGATCAACGATCCGCATTTGGACGGTTCGCAGGACATAGAAACGGGTTTGAAAATTGCGCGGCGATTGCTTTTGGGAATTACCGACATGGGTTTGCCGGCGGCCACGGAATATCTCGACCCCATTGTTCCGCAATACATCGCCGATTTGATCACGTGGGCGGCGATTGGTGCGCGCACGACGGAATCGCAGACGCATCGCGAAATGGCGAGCGGCCTTTCCATGCCAGTCGGCTTGAAAAATTCCACGGACGGCAGTCTGCAGATCGCGATTGACGCAATGGGCGCGACACGTCACGCGCACAGTTTTCTCGGCATCAATGAAAATGGCGAGACGAGCATCGTGCGCACGAGCGGCAATCCGCACGCACACGTCGTGTTGCGCGGCGGCCGCGCGAAAACGAATTATGACGCGGAAAGCATTCGCGCGGCGGAGGAGAAATTGATTTTCGAAAATTTGCCGCCGGTGCTGATGGTGGATTGCAGCCACGCGAATTCGGAAAAGAAATTCGCGAAACAAGAGGACGTGTGGCGCAGCGTAATCCAGCAGCGCGTCGAAGGCACGAAATCGCTCATCGGCTTGATGGTCGAGAGCAATCTGTTTGAAGGCAGCCAGCCGATTCCAAAAAATCTGGCGGACTTGCGCTACGGCGTGTCCATCACCGATTCATGCATCGGCTGGGAGACGACCGAGCGGATGTTGCGCTGGGGTTACGAAAATCTGGCGAAAGAAATGCCCGAAACTGTTTCAACAATGTAAATCGTTCTGGCAAATCACGGCCACGACCAAGTGTAAGGGAAATTCAACCGGTAATACTGTGCCGGGTTGAATGGAGGAATATATACCACGTTTGCATTGTTAGTGTCATTTGGATCAATTGAACCATCACCACCATTTCCGGCAAGAATAGCAGGGGGAAGCGGCAACGCGTTGACAAAAATTGATTGATTCACGCTGGTGCTGTTGAAGTTTGTCACGGTCGCCCAGTTTGCTTGCGACAGATTTGTGGTGCTATTCACGAAACCATTCAAGCCAACCGGCACATTCGCCACATCCAGTCGGTTGCTGCCATTGAATAATGCAAGTCCACTGATTTGCACCGGCGAAATGATCTGCTGGGCGACATCAGCCATTATTTCGTGGAGTTGCGCGGTCGGATCTTGGGGATCCCAGAAAATGTAGTTGGTGCCAGGACCATTCAAATAAACTGGCAGCTTGGTATCGGTGTAAAGCGAATCCAATGCGTCAATGCTGGCTCCATAAGGTGAGAGGGCATTGGTTAAACCATAGGCGGCGGCGTTCGTCAGCACATTATTCAGCAAGGTATTATAATCCGGGGTATAGATGATAAGGCCGGGACACAAGAGCCTTGCCGTATTAATCGTATTGGCAAAGGCGACATTATAGGCAACACATCCATCATGCATGGTTTTTGCTGAAGTGGCTCGATTATAGGCTGGAATCTCCGAAATATCCACGGCATTGGGCATGATCAGGTTGCGGACTCCCTTGGCATAAAGACTGGTGATGATCAGCAAATGATTGGATTGCGACACGGTATTGGCAAGTGTCCATTGGAGTGAACCGTCGTGATTCTGTGCGGCATCAAAGGTATCTGCGTTGCAGACCCAGACGACAAACAAGGCATTTGCCACATCCGGTGGAGCTTTGAAATTAGAGACGTCCGTCAACACTTCACCGCTATTGTGATCGTAATAGGAAATGTTTTTGCTGGCGTCATAAGTCAATCCCTGCCGCTGCGCCAGAACCTCAACCCAGATACGTCCATTGGAATCACGACCTCCATAGTATAAAGGCGAGTTTGCCCCGTCAGCCGTGCTGGAAAGCGCATCGCCGAAAACATAAAGCGAGCTAAAGGCGGCCTGAACTGGAAACACCATGAGTCCGAACAACAAAATGCCAATTATGGATTGAACCAAATTTTTCACGTGCCCACTCTATCCAATTCCACGGGAATGTAAAGCTAGTAATAACTTCAACCAGAACCGGATATTTGCTGGCGTAACGGGCAATGGCGGGTAAGCTGCTGCGCGACAGGATACGACGGCACATTCAAATCGTTTGAATCAGTTATGAACAGGCGTAATACATTGCGATTTTTGCTGGTCGTTTTGATTTCAGGCGTTTCCGCCGGGAAAACTCTGGCGAATGGCTTCGGGCTTCCAGATCAGGATGCCTTTGCGACCGCGCGCGGCGAAGCCTTTGTCGCCACCGCCGATAATGCGTCGGCTATTTACTACAATCCTGCGGGCATCGCGCAACTCACGAACAGTAATTTTCGCGGCGGCGTCTATGGCATCTATCTTCAACCGAGTTATCGTCCGCCCAATACTGCTCCGAATGCCGGCCATACTTATTATAGTTCCGATAATTTTGCCGAGATACCTCAATTTTTTTATAGTTATACCGCCAAGGGCGCTCCGTTGAGTTTTGGGTTGGGCGTCTATGCGCCTTACGGCGGGAATATGCACTGGCCACAGGACACGGGTTTCCGCTCGGTGGCCGTCAGTGGTTCGCTGAAATACATCACCATTAATCCCGTCGTGGCAATTAAGTTATCGCCAAGTCTTTCGGTAGGGGGTGGCGTGATGGTGAATTACGCAAAACTGGATATGCACCAAGGACTGCTCGCGTCTGCGACGCCGTTGACAAATTTTTTCAATTTCACCGGCGACGGCTGGAGCGTGGGTTACAACGCGGGCATCCTCTGGCAACCTTATGAAAAAATTTCTTTCGGAGCCACTTTTCGCAGTTCGGCAAATCTGAATTTTCAAGGCAATACGGATTTTGAATTACAGCGACGTCCTTATCCCACACCGACCCATCGAAACGCGGAAGCGGACTTCACTTTTCCACTTACGACCGTCTTCGGTGTTTCCTACCGGCCCACGCCTAAATGGAATCTGGAAGTGGACGCGAACTACACCGGCTGGAACAGTTTTGACTCGACCACCATCCAGCAATCGCCACCGGCGGTGGTCAATCCCTTTCATCAGAACATTCCCGTGCACCTGGACTGGCAGGCGAGCTGGATGTATGAGTTCGGCGTGACACGGTATTTCGACAATGGCTGGCATGTGAGCGCGGGCTACGTTTTCAACGAGAATTCAGTGCCAGATAAATTTTACACCCCGTTGGCGGCGGACTTGGACCGGGATTTCTTCAGCCTCGGAGCTGGATACAATGGGAAAACTTTTGATTTTGATCTCGCCTATCAATTCGGCTACGGCCCGACTCATACCGTCAATGGCAGCACGCCATCCACCACGCCGGGATCGGATGCCGGGCAATCCGCCGACGGCAAATACGGATTCACTAGCAGCGCCTTGATTGTGTCGGTGGGAATGCATTTTTAATCCTGCGTGGAAAAAAATGCAGCGGCTTTCGAGTATTTGAATTTTCGGCCACCGTGGATCATGCGTCCCACAGCCAAACTAACTATTTGCGGACGCGGCCTCGTCCGCATAGCATCCAACGTTTAGTCAAAACAAGAGTAAAATTGGTATGACCACAAATCTCCGCCCCGCAGGCGTAGCCGACGGCGAATCGCATTTTATTTCCGTTGGTGCGAACCGGATTCATTACGTCACCGTCGGCAAAGGCAGTCGCACCATCGTGTTCGTCCATGGATGGGCATGCAATCTCAGTTTCTGGCGCGAGCAGGTTTCGGCGCTGGCGGACAAGGCTCGGCTCATTCTGATTGATCTTCCCGGCCACGGCCAGAGCGCCAAACCGCAGACGGCTTATACGATGGATTTTTTTGCCGAAGCCGTGAGCGCAGTGTTGCGCGACGCCAAGGTGGATAAAGCAATCTTCATCGGTCATAGCATGGGCGGAGCAGTCATCGCGCGCGTGCATCATCACGCGCCGGAAAAAGTTGCCGCGCTGGTTTCGGTGGATGGACTGCTGTGCCGGCTTTCCGGCACGCCCGAAGAAGGACAGGCGCTGGTCGTTCCGTTCGGCTCGCCACAATATCTCGATCACGCCAGAGGATTCATCAGCACTTTTTTCCCCGTTCCCGGAACCGAGGTGTTGCGCGAGCGCGTGATGTCCGAAATGCTCGCCACGCCGCAGCACGTCATGCTCGGCGGAATGCTCGCCATGATGTCGCCGGATCAGCCCGACTGGATTTTGCAAAAAGTCAACGCGCCCGTTGTCGTCATCAACGCCCGGAGTCCGTGGTGGAAGAATGGTTACGAAAACTACGTCCGCTCACTCTCGCCGCAATCGGATTACTACATCATGGATGGCGTCGGACATTTTCTAATGCTGGAAAAACCCGCTGAATTCAACGCCACGCTCGTTGAAAAACTGCGAAAATTTGATTTGATCGCGGAATAATCACCGTTGTTTTGGCGCGAAAAATGTTTCATTCTGGCCGTGAGATGAGCCTCGTTATCAAATCCAACGGCCACGGCATGGGCAAATCGGTCCGCCAACTCGAAAAGAAGGCGGTCCGTGTGCAAGCTGTCCCATCATCTCAACCCACCATGGAAAATGAAGTCAGTTTCCAGACGGCAGACGGGTTGGAATTGCGTGCCGGCCTGACGCGCCTGACACGCCATGCGGTGACTTTCGAGGCCGTCAATCTGGCGGCGACTTTGCGAGCTTCGGAAGTGTTGAGTAATTTCAAAATCACCACGGACAATCACGTCATCTACTTCGGGCGCGCGGTGGTGAGCAATGTCATTAATACCGGCGAGTCGCTCATTGTTGAAGCCAAACTGGACAACCTCGGTTCGGACACGGCTTATTTTTTGCCCGCGCCGGGATTTGACTCCAATCCACAGGAGGCTTACCAAAGTTTTTTTCAGGCATGGCAAAAAAATTATCGCATTTCAAATGAGTTCAAGGTGCTGGTCGCCGATGTCCAATCCTATCTCACCGGCGTGCGGCACTGGCTGGAAGAATTGGAATTTGGTTTTAAGACACAAAATGACAAAGCGAAAAAGGAACGTGAAATTTTGGACGCTATCTCGTCCAAGATAATTGATTCTTTCAACGGCCAGCACGAACGTTTTGAAGAAATCATCTATGCGCTGCCGCCGGAAGCGCGCGGCGCACACCAGGATTTTGTCCGGCAGCACTGGCATAAATTGTTTTTGTGCGCGCCATTCGCCCTTCGCACCTACTATAAGCCAAACGGCTATGCGGGTGATTACGAGATGATGAATATGATTCATCGAAACCAGCCCGAAGGCCGTTCGCTTTACGAGAAATTGATCCATCTTTTGCTCGTCAGCCAATGGCCGGCAAAATCTGTCCGCAACCGCGTCGCTCATCTTGGCGAAAATATTCTCAACGAAACCGCGCGCGTCACCCGCGCCGGAAAAACCGCGCGCATCCTGAACGTCGGTTGCGGTCCGGCAAAAGAGATCCAGGATTTTTTGCGTGAGACCCAATTAAGCAACCATGCGGATTTCACGCTTATTGATTTCAACGAGGAAACGTTGCTTCATGCGGGACAAAAACTGATTGAAGACAAGCGCCAGTTTTCCCGGCAGACCCAAATCCGCACGCAGCAAATATCCGTCTATGAACTTTTGAAACGCACGCAGCGCAAAAGCGACGACTCGGAAAAGTTCGACCTGATTTATTGCGCGGGACTTTTTGATTATCTCGCGCCGGACACTTGCCGCGCATTGATGGAGCTTTGGTATGATTCGCTGTCGCCCGGCGGCCTGCTGTTGATCGCGAATATGACCGACACGAAACCGTTCCGCAATTTCATCGAATTCATTCTGGACTGGCAGTTGATTTACCGGAACAGCGCGGAAATTTTATCGCTCGTTCCCGAACATTGCCGGGAAATGACCCGCGTGATCGCCGAGCCGACTTCGGTGAACCTGTTCCTGCATATCCGTAAACCGGACTGATATGCAATTCACCCCAAACATTCCCGAGGAATTTCTCGCCGCCTATCAGGAGTATGATCGGGAATTCACCATCCGCAAAACGCGGCTGGGGTGCGTCTTGGGAATCGTGCTGGTGCCGCTTTTTGGGGGACTGGACTTCTACGTTTTTGACCACCACCAGGCATCTTCATTTTTTCTTTTGCGGCTGCTTTGTTCGGTGTTGATGGCGGGGCTTTATTTCGTCCTCGGAACAAATTTCGGGAAAAAATATTATCATTTCCAAGGCCTCGTGCTGCTGTTCCTTCCTTCGGCCACGATTGCGTGGATGGTTTATGCGACCGATGGAACTGCGTCGCCTTATTACGCGGGGCTGACGTTGGTGTTGATGGTTCTCGCCGTGGTGCTGGACTGGCCGATCTGGCAAAGCGTTATTTCGGTTTTGCTGGTTTTGGTGCTCTATCTGACCGCCTGTCTGTTTTCCCCGGCGACGTTTGATAAAGGTCTGTTCATAAATAATCTGTTTTTCCTGATCTCATCCGGGGTCGCCATCATCGCCGGCACCTATTATCACAGCCGTGTGCGGGTTCGCGAGTTTGTTTCCCGCAGCGAACTGGACAAGAGCCGCAAGGCGCTCGAGGCGAGCCTCCAACAACTCAAGGAAAACGAAATGCAACTGGTGCAATCCGAAAAACTGGCATCGCTCGGCCGCATGAGCGCAGGCATTATCCATGAAATCAACAATCCATTGAACTTCGCCACGACCGGCCTTTTCACGTTGCGCAAAAAAGGCAAACACCTTCCGTCGGAGCAACAAGCGGATTACGCCGAGGTTATCACCGATGTCGAAGACGGCCTCAAGCGCGTGCAGACCATCGTTTCCGATCTGCGGATGTTCACGCATCCCAACACCGAGCAGCTTGACCCGGTGCCCGTGGCCGAAGTCCTCACGCCAGCGTTGCGATTTTTGAGCAACGAGTGGCGAGACATGGTGCAGATCGAGCAGAAGCTCGCGGATCACCAGACGATCTGGGCCAATAAAAACAAGTTGATTCAGGTGATGGTGAATATTTTTCAAAATTCACTCGACGCGTTGAAAGTCAAATCCTTCCACGCCGGTGAAAAGCCCACCATCTGGATTGAAGGCCGCGTCGAAAACGGGCAAACCATTCTGTCCATCCGCGACAATGGAGTGGGTATTGAAGCGAAACATTTAGGCAAGATCTTTGACCCGTTTTTCACCACGAAAGACGTTGGGCAGGGCATGGGGTTGGGCTTGAGCATTTCCTACAGCATCGTGCAGGAATACGGCGGCAAAATTTCGGTGGAAACCGAGCCGGGAAAATTCTGCGAATTCATACTGGAATTTCCCGTCAAAACCAATCAGGCTGTGAACTGAAAATCGAACATGGAAAATCTCTACGACTACAAAAAATTCGCCATCCTCTATGTGGATGACGAGGAAAAATCCCTGAAATATTTCGAGCGCGCGTTTGGCGATGATTTCCGCGTCTTCACCGCCGCCAACGCGCAGGATGGCTTCAAGCTGCTCGAACAGCACGCCGACGAAATCGGCCTGCTGCTGACCGACCAGCGGATGCCCGGCGAAAAAGGCGTCTGGCTTTTGGAGCGCGCCCGGCAATTTCGTCCGCGCATTTTGCGTATGTTGGTCACGGCCTACTCGGACTTTGACGCCGCGATCGCCGCCGTCAACAGCGGTGCGATCTACAAATACATCAACAAGCCCTGGGATCCGCCGCAGCTTGAACTCGCCCTTCGGCAGGCGCTGGAATTTTTCATGGTCGCGTCCGAACGCGACGAATTGCTCCTCGAAAAAATGTCCGTGCTGCGCAACATGATGATCGCCGACCGCATCGTGAGTCTCGGCCTGCTCGCCGCCGGTTTGAGCCATCACATCCGCAACTCGCTCGTCGCGGTGAAAACATTTCTCGACCTCGCGCCGTCCAAAATGGCCGAGGAAAAAGCGAGCATGAACGGCCTGCGCAATCCTGATTTTTGGAAGGACTACCACCAAAACGTCCAGTCGCAGATCGAAAAAATCAACAGCCTGCTCGCCGACCTGCGGACCTCGTCGGACAGCAATCCTGCGACGCAATTCGCCGACGAAGTGAAATTGCACGAAACCGTCGGCGCGGCGCTGGAAATGTTCAAGGAACAATTCGCCGCGCGCAAAATTGAGATTGAAAACAAAATCTCCGATTCGCTTCCAGCTTTGCACGCGGACAAATCGAAATTTTCCCGGCTGTTTGAATTGTTGTTCAAAGACGAGCTGGCGATGCTGCCGGCGGGTTGCAAAATTTCGCTCGCGGCGGAATTGCAGAACGGCCCAAAACCTGAAATCGTTTTGCAAATTAGCGACAACGGGCCGGGACTGCCGCAGGAGGCGTTGAGCGTGATTTTTGATCCATTCGTGGTCACCGGCGGCGCGCCGTCGGAATACGGCATCAACTTGATGGCCTGCTTTTTCATCGTCCACCATCACGGCGGAAAAATTGACGCCAAAAGCCAGTCCGGTCGCGGCACGACCTTCACGATTCGCCTGCCGCTCAAGCCCGAACCCGCCGAAAATGCCTCGCCCGATGAGACAGTGTTTCTTCAAAAAGCGCTGTTAAACGACGGACTTTGGGGGAAATTGCTTGCTGGCGGATGATCCACTTCGTCGCGCCAAGATTCGTTTGACCAAACGGCTGCGGAGTGGGATTATTTACGTTCAGTGACGGCAATCAGACACAATCATTTTTCCTTCAACGCACGATGAAGACCATTCTGGTTTTGTCCAATCATCCTGATTTTGCCGAAGTGATTCGTTCGGGTCTGGATTCCGCGCAATATCGCATCGTCCACCGTTTGACCGTTGACGAAGCCGAACCGCTGCTCGCGCACAGACTCGTCACGGCGTGCATTTTGGACGCCGATCTGATGGACGTGGAAATCGTCTGGGCCGTTGACCGCCTACGCCGCTTCGATGCTAAATCGCCCGTCATTGTCTATACTTCCGCCAGCGAATCGGCTTGGGAAGAAGAAGCTTTTTTGCACGGCGTCACCCATGTTCTGACCAAACCCGTCAGTGCCCGGCTTTTGAACACATTGTTGGAGCGTCTGGGAAATGCGCCAGATCAACGTATTCCTTCTGCTCCGCCTCCAACGCAAAATTCATTTTCCCGTGCGATCGAATTCTCCCAAAGCCGTCCCGTGAATCCCGCGCAAACGCTCGGCATATTGCGCGATTTTTCGTCCATCCTCACTTACTCGCTCAACGCCGAGGCGATGCTGGATCAATTTCTGTCCTTTCTCCGCGAAATGATGGGCGTCAACCGCGCCGCCATTTTTCTGAACCGTCCTTGTGCGCCGGTCGCCGGAACCATTTCGCCGGAAGACAGCCGCCAGCTCCGCACTGCGTCTGCCATCGGTCTTTCGCCCAGCCTGCTCGAACATTTTGAGCTCTCTTTTGATGCGGGCATCGGCGGACAGATTGTCCGGCTCGGACGGATTTTGCGCCGTGACAGCGACGAGTCCCGCGCCGACGCCGACTCGCAAAAGGAATTTGAAGTGCTAGGCGCGCAAGTCGCCGTGCCGGTAGCTGACCGCAACGGGATTGTCGGCGTCGCCGTTTTCGACGGTCGCGTCACCGGAGAAACGCTCGCCAATGCCGAGCTCGAATTGATTTTCCATTTGCTCGAACAAGTTGCCCTCGCGCTCCGCAATATCTGGCTGCACAACCAGATCGCAAGCAACAACGAAATGATGACCGACGTGCTGCGCGAATTGAGCAGCGCATGCGTCGTAGTCGGGAATGATTTGAAGGTGCTGCACGCGAACAAATCCGCGAAACGTCATTTCGGCCAGAAAAACAAACGCACGGGTGAACTGGAATTCAGCGATTTGCCGCACGTCCTCGGCGCAAAAATTTATCAGGTCTTGAAAACCGGCGCGGCGATGGGGCCGTTCCGTTACGAGCCGGAAAATTCTCCCGGCACGGTTTACAACATCAACGTCGTTCCGTTTCAGCGCGGGAATTCCGCCGTGCCGGTTTCCGCATTGCTTACTGCGGAAGATTTGACGCAGACAGAGCAATTGCGAAAACTCGAAGTCGAGGCCGAGAATTTGCGTCTCATCAAGTCCATGGCCGACCGCATGGCGCACGAGATCGGCAACACGATGGTGCCGCTTTCCACGCATCAGCAGTTGCTCGCGGAAAAATATAACGACAAGGAATTCCGCGAATCGCTCGACCATGCGCTCGCCGATGGCGTCAAGCGCGTCACGCGGCTTGTCAGCCAGATGCGTTTTCTCGCGCGCGAAGGACACATCGAGCAGCAGACTTTCCCGGTCGGCAAATTGATTGAAGACGCCTATCAAGAAGCGCGCAAACATCTGCCGGGCGAAGCCGTGACGTTGCAATACGAAAAAACCCGCAAGCCCATCAACCTCACTGGCGACCGCGCCGCGCTCAAGCACGCGTTGTCCGAAATCATGCTCAACGCGTTGCAGGCGAATCCGAAAACGCCGACTGTGGACGTGCGCCTGCACACAGTTGACAGCAACGAAGGCCATCACGATTTGCAGATTGAAGTGCAGGACAACGGCTCCGGCTTCACCGCCGAGGCCGCCAAGCGCGTTCCCTCGGCATTTTTCACCACGCGCAACGTCGGCCTTGGACTCGGCCTGACCGTCAGCCGGAAAATCATCGAGACACACCACGGCAAGCTGGAAATCGTCCCGCCGCAATCTGGCCAGCACGGCGTCGTCCGCGTTTCACTGCCGATGGAACCGGCCATTTCCACGGCGGCTTGAAATCTTTGCTCGTTAATAATTCTTGATGGATAGAATTCATCCCTATGACAGCAGATGAACTTCAGCGATGGGCAAGCATTCTCCGATGGATTGGTCTAACCGTGACTACTATCGGTGTTCTGATTACATTTGGGAGCCATTACGTCGCAGATAAGATGATAGTTGTTCAGCAAGCCGATAAAATAAAGGCACAAGAACGACTACAAAGAACCGAAGCCGAACTTGAAGCCACCAAGCTTAAGACTGCCGAGATTGAAGCCAGCCAGAAACCCAGAGCAGTCACCCATGAACAAGCAGCCGCGCTTCGCGCAGCTATGCTTCGACTTTTTTCTGGTGGTTTGAATGTTCCAATAATTGTCTCGTCCAAAATGCTTGACCCTGAATGCGAAATTTATGCGCGCCAGATTGCAGCCGCGATTCCAACAACACCTCCCATATCTACCGAGTCCCAGAATTTCACAACGCTGGGAATTTTCCCATTTCAAGGTATACGCATTTTCTCCGATGGAGAGCAGGCTTCCGAACTTGTCCAGAGGGTTCGTCAAGCATTCCAAGACGCCAAGATTCCCTTCAGTCCCGAACATTTTGCAGCAAATTCTTGCCCGATTCATCCCGATGTAGGGATTTTCATTTTTGTTGGATACAAGTAAGGTTGGCCATTTTCGCCGTTTCATCTCAAACAAAAACCCCGCCGGAAAATTCCAGCGGGGTTTGCTTTGAAAATTGTCGGGTGAACAATCAGCCGTTGTCGCCGATGGCTTCGACCGGGCAGCCTTCCTTGGCTTCCTTGCAACGCGCCTCTTCCTCGGGCGTCGTCGGCTGCTTGTAGACGAACGAGTAGCCGCCATCGTCATTGCGCTTGTAATTGTCCGGCGCGGTCTCGCGGCACAGGTCGCAGTCAATGCACTGGTTGTCCACGTAGTATTTGCCAGCCACGTTTTCGGGATATTTATTTGCAGCGTCAGCCATAAAATTTAATTCCAAGTCAGGCGCAAAATATGGATTCAATCTCGCGCGCTGGCAAGTCTGGAATTCGAGTCCAAAGTCTAAAGCCCAATGTCCAAAGTCACGCGGTGATATTTTACTTTGGACTTTGGACTTTGGACTTTAGACTTTCGGCCATGCGACAAGGAACCGTTCGCCGGACAAAAATAATTTCAACACTCGGCCCCGCCACCGATTCCGCCGAGATGATCGGCAAGCTCATGGACGCGGGTGTCAACATTTTCCGCCTCAATATGTCGCACGCTCCGCATGACTGGGTGCGCCGCGTCTTCGCGTCCATCCGCGCCGAGTCCGCGAAGCGCACGCGCCACATCGGCATCCTCATGGACACGCAAGGGCCGGCCATCCGCACCGGTGACTTGAGCGTGCCGCTGGATTTGCAGCCCGGCCAGAAATTCACGCTCACCGTGCGCGGCGAACGTGACCTGGAACAACATTCCGTGGACGTGAATTATGAAAATTTCATCAACGACATCAGCGTGGGCGATGTGGTGCTGATTGACAACGGCACGATCCAGATGAAAGTCCTCGCCAAAAACGGCAATAAGGTTGAGTGCGAAGTTTTAACCGAGGGAAAACTCGGCAGCCGCCGCCACATCAATCTGCCCGGCGTCAAAGTCAGTTTGCCCGCCCTTACTTCCAAAGACATCAAGGACGTGAAGCTCGGCCTCGAACTCGGCGTGGATTTTCTGGCGCTTTCATTTGTGCGCGAAGCCCGTGACTTGCTCCAGCTTCGCGAAATATTTGAAGAAGGCAAACCACATCCGCTCGTCATCGCAAAAATCGAAGATCAGGAAGCGATCAAAAATCTCGACGCGATTGTCCTCGAAGCCGACGGCATCATGGTCGCGCGCGGCGATTTGGGGATTGAAATTCCTTATGAAGAATTGCCGATTGTGCAGCGGCGAATCGTCAAAACGTGTCTGCGCGTCGGTCGTCCCGTCATCGTCGCCACGCATATGCTCGAAAGCATGATCGAATCGCCGATGCCCACGCGCGCGGAAGTCACCGACGTGGCCAACGCCGTTTTTGAAGAGGCCGACGCCATCATGTTGAGCGGTGAGACGACCGTCGGCAAATATCCGCTCAAGTGCATCGAAGTTTTTGACAAGATTGCGACGCGCATCGAACGCAGCGGCAGCGCGCAATTTCACGATTTCGCGGAATTGACGACTGCACGCCAGAAGCTCGTCAAAAGCGCCGTCGTCATGGCGAACGAATTGAAGGCGGCCGCGATCATGGTTTTCACGCGGCACGGCAGCATGGCGCAATACGCCAGCTGGATGCGCCCGCATTACTCGCCCATTTACGCGATGTGCGAAAACGAAAAAGCCGCGAACGAAATGGCCTTGTGCTGGGGCGTCACGCCCTTCGTCATGCCGTTCGATTTCATCAATCCGCAGAATACGATCGAGACCGCGCTGAAAAATCTGGCCGAACAAGGGCGATTGCAGCCCGGCGCAACCGCAGTCATCATCGGTGCAATCTCCGTCGGCACGGAAATCGTGGACGCCGTGCAGATGCGGACGGTGTGACGCAGTGCTGCAAATTATTTCTCCGCGCCGGGCGTGTCGCCGGAAGAAACTTTCCGTTTGAAAAGCATGACGCTGGTGTGCGCGGCATCTTTATCCGCCAATGGTTCAGACCAATCCATCGCCTGTTCTCTGACGACATAGCCGCCGATCCGGTTGTAATCTTCCGCCAAAAGTTTTTTGATGAAAGCGAAAAGCTCCGACGGCGGTGATTCCATTGACAGCCAGCTGCTGGTCAAAACAATCACTGTCGGCGGATGCGCCTGCAAGTCACGCATCATTTCCTGTTGATAACGCTGCTTGAAAGGGCTTTGAAAAACCAGTTCGTAAGACGTGACAAATCGCGTCGGGCTGAAACGTTGCGCGTAACAAAGAATTTCCGGGTCCGAGCCGACAACACAGACCAGTTCATCAGTTGAAGTCAATTCTGCCACGCGTTTTGCCGCAGATTGAGCCACCAATAAGGGGCTGCTTTCGGTCAGGCTTTCCGCGACAAATTTTTCCGGCGTGTAAGTCAGCCACAACATATCCGGCAGCAACAATATGATCATGACGATGCAGAGCAGGCCATGTTCAATCCATTTTTGCGGACGCGCCAGCCGGCGTGCGACCGGCGAGGCCATTGATTGGATGCCAATAGCCGTCAGCAGCGCCAAAAACGGCATGATTGGAATATAATACTGGCCATACCAACTGGCGCCGGTGGAGAGAAAGGCACACAGCAACATTCCGAACCAAAAACCGACGCGCGGTTTTGGCTTCACCAGCGCGGCGCAGGGAATAAAAAACAAAATCCACCAATGATCCCAAAGTGAATCCAAATTCACCCGCAAGCCGGCCAGTCCGAAGGTGCCGGTTGCCAGATAATAACGATTGAAGCGCACGGTGCATTCCCAAAGCGCCGCGCCGTGGTCGCGAACCAAAAAAAATCCAAGGATGACGAGAGCGGCGGAAATCGCGCCCAAACTGGAAAAAGCAAAACACCGCCAGAACAATTTTTTATTTTGGAGGCGGTAGATTTCGAACAGCCAGTTCGCCCACAAAAAAAGCACCATCGGCAACGCGGTGTATTTGTAAAGCAGGGTGGTGACGCCTAAAAATGCTCCGGCAAAACAATATTGCGGCGCATGCCCGCGCTGCCGGCTGTGAACATAAATTGCCGTCATGGCGAGCAAAGGCAGCAACAGGAATATTTCCGTGTTGGCCGAAAACTGGGTGATGCCCGGCAGCAAAATCATTGGCGTCGCCAGCCACATGACGGGAAATGCAAATCCCTTTCCGAATTCCAAGTGGGCGATCCAGCCGAGCAAAACCGTCGCCAATGCCGCAAACAAGCCGGCCAGGATTCGTGGCGACCAAAAATAATTTGATAAAAGGAAGTGGGAAAGCGCATAACTGTAAATGATCATCGGCGGCTTCTGCATGAAGGCGTGTTCATACGGAGTCAAGCCGGCGGTCAATAATTGCGCAGAGTAGGCATATTCTCCTTCGTCCGGAGTCAAAGGCGCATCGTAATTATTCCAACGCAGCACGAAAAAAAGCAGCACCAGACCAAAAAGTTTCCAGTGGAACGATGTTGGTTTAATGCGGGGTTGCAATTTTGTATTCAAGGCGAGTGTTGTTGCGCTTAAAAAGCACCAGGCTGGCATTTGCAAATTCGCCGTTGGTCAGCGGTTCCGACCAGTGACCTTTTTGTCCATTGATCACATATCCGCCAATCACGCTGTAGTTTTGTTTGAGAAAATTTTTCAAAAAAATAAAAAAATCCATGGGTGTTGTCTCTTGCCGTTCCCAACTTGTGCTTGAACTCACATAGACAATCAAAGACGGCGGACGTTTCTGCAAATCTCGAATGGCTTCCTGCTGATATTTGAGCGCCACCGGAGTGGGAATCATCAGCGAATAAACCGTGATGAACCGGGTCGGGCTGAAACGCCGGGCATAAAAGAGAATTTCCGGTTCGGAGCCGGCGACGAAAACAAAGTCATCCAGTGAACTAAGTTGCGCCACCCGCGCCGCCACCATCTGCGATTCCTGAAACGGATATCCATCCATTTTTACTTCCACAAATCGTTTGCGCGTGCATTTCAGCCAGGGCACATCCGGACGGATCAATAAAAGCATGACCACAATGGTGATCAAGCATCCAATCCATTTGGATGTGGAAGCTGACCATTCAGTAAGGCGCGAAGCCAGGGCGCGAATACCGACGGCACACAACAAGGCCCAAAACGGCATCATCGGGATGTAATATTGACTGTTGCAACTGGCGCTGGTGGCCAGCAAAGAGCAAATGAATATTCCAATCCAAAACCAGCGGCGCGGATTTGGTTTAAGAAAGACGGCCAAAGGCAGGAAAAACAATATCCACCAGCCGGACCAAAATATTCCCATTTGCGACCAAAATGCGGCCAAACCAAAATTACTGGACGAGGCGTAATAACGATTGAACTCCACCGTGCATTCCCAGAGCCGCGCACCGCCGTCGTGAACCAAAAAAAATCCCAATTCTATGATCGCCGCCACAGCCGCCCCTGCAAAAGCGGCCAGCCAGGATCGTCCCAGCAAGTTCACATTTCTTACGCCATGCCACAATTCGATCGACCAGACGACATAGACGAATGCCAGCATGGGCAGCGCGGTGTATTTGTAACACAGGGTCGTCGCGCCGAGAAAGCCGGCGGCAAACCAATATTTCAATTTCTGACCCCGATGCCGGCTTTGAGCATAAACGGCGACTGTCGCCAGCAGCGGCAAAAGCAGAAACATTTCCGTGTTGGCCTTGAATTGATCAATCTCCGGCAGCAAAATCATCGGCGTCACCAGCCACATCGCTGGCCACGCGAAACCTTTTCCAAACTCAAGCCGCGCGATGTATCCCAGCAAAATTGTCGCCAAGGCCACAAATAAATATGCCAGCAAACGCGGCGCCCAAAAAACATGAGGCAAAAGAAGATTGGAGAGAGCATAACTGTAAATGACCATCGGCGGTTTTTGGATGAAAGCGTGTTCATACGGAGCAATGCCTTGCACCAGCAATTGGGCGGCGTAGGCGTATTCCCCCTCGTCACGGATCAGCGGCGCGTCGTAGCTGTTCCACCGCAACACTGCGAAAAAAAGAACCAGGCCAAAAATTCCAAGCCAGTGGTTTCTGATTTTGAAATGAGTGGCCGCAATTGTCATTGCTACACTAATGTTTGGACGGACACCAAGAAACAAGTTCAAAACGCGACCTTGGAAAAATATCCGATAGCGATAGCCCGCCGCTTTTGGCTAATGCAGCGACTGCGCGGCCACGGCGGCGAAATTCAACAGCACATTGGGAAATATGCCGAACCAGAACATTCCCGCGATGCACACGCAAATGGAAAACTTGATCGGCCCGGACAACTCAATCGGCGACATATCCGATGCGTCCTTGCTCCAATAAATCGAGCGCACAACTCCGAAATAATAATAAAGCGAAATCACCACGCCGGCCAGCGCCGTGAACGCGAGGCAATAATAACCGTGATTTCCCGTGTCTTGCGCGGCTTCAACCACGGATTTAAGCAGCAAAAATTTTCCGAAGAATCCCGCCAGCGGCGGAATGCCCGCGAGCGAAACCATCGCCAAAGTCATCGTCGCGGCGAGCAGCGGCGAACGCTGGTTCAATCCGGCGAGCGCGGAAATGTCTTCGTCGTTCAGATGCCGCATCACGAGCGCGATGACCGTGAACGACGCCATGACCGTGAACAAATATCCCGCGAGATAATACAGCAGCGCCGATTGCCCGCTCGCGCTCAACGCCGCCACGCCGAGCAGCAGATAGCCCGCGTGCGAAATGCTGGAATAACCCATCAGCCGTTTCAAGTTGCGCTGCGGCAGCGCGCACAAATTTCCGTAAAGAATCGTGATGCCGGAAATCACGATCAACAAATTCGCCCAGTGTTTTGTTACGTCCGGCACGGCGACAAACAAAACGCGCAGCAACAAAATAAATCCGGCGGCTTTGGAACCGACGGCGAGAAACGCGGTCGTCGGCGTCGGCGCGCCTTGATAAACGTCCGGCGCCCAAATCTGGAACGGAAAAGCGGCGATCTTGAAACCAAGCCCGACCAGGATGAACAAAACGCCGAGCAGGAAAATTTTATTGTCCAGAAATTGCCCGGAAACTTGCGCGAGGTCGTTGAAATTAAATTTCCCTGTCGTTCCCCAAACCAGCGCGATGCCGAACACGAGAAACGCCGACGACAGCGCGCCGAGAATCAGATATTTCACGCCCGCTTCGAGCGACACGAGCCGTCCGCGCTGAAAACTGACGAGGACGTAAAACGTGATCGTGATGAGTTCAATCGAGACGAACAGCATCGCAAAATCGTTCGACGACGCGGCGAACAACATTCCCGCCAGCGCGAACAAAATGAGCGAGTAATATTCCGAAACGCCCGCCAGCCGGTCGGAAAATTCCGCCGACAAAAATAAAACCAGAATCGCCGCGACGAGGAAAAATCGTTTGAAAAACAATGCCAATCCGTCTTCAACAAATGAGCCGTTGAATGCCGTGCCGAATTGACTGCAAATTCCGTCGCCGCCCAGGCTGACCAGCAAAAGTCCGCCGAGCGCAGCAATCGCCGCGTAGGCGAGAAATTTCTTGCGCTCAACGGGCATCCAAAAATCCGCGAGCATCAGCACGATGCCGATGGCGATGACGCAAAGCTCGAGGGTGATCAATGAGGAGTTCATCAGTTGCGGTTCACAAATTCTTGATTGGGGAGCGCGCGCGTCTCGCGTGCATTGGCTGGCGTCGCGCCAGCCAAGGGAGTCGTTGGCGCGACGCCAACGACGACAGCCGGGACGGCTGTGCTACCATTTGCCAGGCTCACAATTTTTTGCGCGTCAGGATTGATTTTTTCCGTGAGCAATTTTGGCAGGAAACCGAACAACAGCAGGCTCGCGAGCAACAGCGCGTAGGGCAGCTTGCGCCACAGTCCGGCATCGGCGAGGGTTAAAAATTTTTCCGGCACCGGCCCGTGCAAAATATTTCGGATGGCGCGCGTCATATAAACCGCGCCGATGATGAGCGCGCCCCAAACGGCGAGTGTTGTCACGAGCGGGAAAACTTTCCACGAGCCGAAGAACACCGTGACTTCGCCGACGAAATTCGCGAAGCCGGGCAAACCGCAGCCCGCCATCGCCGCCATTAACAGCGCCGTGCCGATGAAACGCAGCGGACGGCAAAGGCCGCCGAGTTCGCTGATTTGGAGCGTGCCGGTTTTTTGATAAATGTAACCGCTCAATGCGAACGTCAGCGCCGCCAAAAATCCGTGCGCGATCATGATCAAAACCGCGCCGGTCACGCCGATGATATTCAGGCTCGCGATGCCGAGGAAAATGAAACCCATGTGCGC
Source organism: Verrucomicrobiia bacterium (assembly GCA_036268155.1). GTDB lineage: Bacteria > Verrucomicrobiota > Verrucomicrobiia > Limisphaerales > UBA11358 > UBA11358. The sequence goes on from DATAUQ010000056.1 coordinate 24,507, forward strand.
CACGCTGGAATTGCCGATGAGCAGGTTCAAATCTTTTTGTTTCATCGCGACCCAGCCGACATACAAAATGTTGCCGAGGCAGAGCCACGCAAGAATGTGCATCCAGCTTTGCGCGGCTTGCGGCATGAGCGGCAGCGCGATGCGGATCAAACCGTAGAGACCGAATTTTTTGAGCACGCCGGCGTGGAGCATCGCGGTTGGCGCAGGCGCGACACCATAACCCAACGGCGCCCACGAGTGAAACGGCCAGAGCGAAACCAAAATTCCAAATCCAAACAGCAGCAGCGGGAAAATAAAATTCTGCGCGTTTGCCGCCAGCGGATGCGACGCGATGTGTTCCGTGAGTTTCGGGATGTCGAACGTATTTGCGCCGGATTTCAGGTAAAGCGCGATGAGGCCGATGAGCGCGATGAGCGCGCCGAGGCTCAAATATAATGTGATTTGAAATGTGGCGTAGTTTTTCCGTTCGCCACGTCCCCAGACGCCGATCATGATGAACGTCGGGATCAGCGCGAATTCGTGAAACGCGTAGAAGAAAAACAGGTCGAGCGACGCGAACGCGCCGAGGATGCTGCCGGTCATCACGAGCAGCAAAATGTAAAATTCCTTTTCGCGCGTCTGGATTTCCCACGAGCAGAGCGCGGCGGCGAACGCGACGATCGCGCCCATCAAGATCAGGCCGACGTTCAAGCCGTCCACGCCGACGTGATAGCTGATGCCGAGCGATTCGACCCATGGGATTTGCTGCACGAAACGGTAGCCGTCCGCGTCCACCGGCGCGCCGGCGTATTGGCAGAACATTTTCACGGCGAGCGCCGCCGAGATGAGCGTCGCCAAAACCGCGATGGCGCGGATGATGACGCGATAATTGCGCGGCACGAATACCAGCAACAGCACCGCCAGCAGCGGCCAGCCTAAAATGTAAGTCAGTATGGACATTTTATTTTCCCAAAACGAAATAGAGCAACACGGCAACGCCAAGCACGAATAGAAAAGCGTAGGTTTGTAAATTGCCGGTTTGCATGAGGCGCAGTGCGCGTCCGCTCAAATCCGTGCCGCCGCGAACGAGGCCGATGCAAAATCCTTCAACGAGCCAGCGATCAATCCAATCGCAAACCGCCGCGAGGAAATCGTGCGCGCGAATAAAAGTGGCTTCGTAAAGTTCGTCGAAGTAAAAACGGTTCTTCATCGCGGTCGAAAGCGCGCCGAGTTTTGCGGGCAATGGATCAATTGACGCTTTGACGTAAAATTTGAACGCCAAAGTGAAGCCGATGATGAAAGCAAGAATGCCGAGCGACGCGGCGAGGGGCGAATGGATGAACGGCGCGAAAAATGTCGCGGCAAAACCGGCGGATTTTTCCGCTTCGTCGGGAAAATTGTAGTGATAAATTCCTTCGATGCCTATGACGCCGCCGATTAAACTGAATCCGGCCAGCACGATCAGCGGCAGGGTGATGACTGCCGGTGATTCGTGCGCGTGCGAGGCGGCGTCGGATTTTTCCGCGCCGTAAAAAACAACGAAGAACAACCGGAAGATATAAAATGTCGTGAGTCCGGCAATGAAGACGGCGTTGGCAAACAACAGATAATTATGTTGTGCGAGGGCTTGCGCGAAAATGCTATCCTTGCTGAAAAATCCGCTCATCGGCCACACGCCGGAAAGCGCGAGCGCGCCGATGAGAAATGTCCAGAATGTCACCGGCATTTTCTTCCGCAGATTTCCCATTTTCCAAATGTCCTGCTCGTGATGCACCGCGAGGATGACGGAACCGGCGCTCAAAAACAGCAGCGCTTTGAAAAATGCGTGCGTCGTCAAATGAAACATCGCGGGCACTGGACCGGCGAGGCCGACGGCCATGACCATGTAGCCGAGTTGCGAGAGCGTCGAGTAGGCGATGATGCGTTTGATGTCGTTTTGCTGGACGGCGATGAGCGCGGCGAGCAAGGCGGTGAATCCGCCGATGTAGGCGATGACGTGCAGCGCGTCGGCGTCGAGCAAAAAGAAAATCCGGCACAACATATAAACACCGGCAGCAACCATTGTCGCGGCGTGGATCAATGCGGAAACGGGCGTCGGGCCTTCCATCGCGTCCGGCAACCAAACGTGCAGCGGAAATTGCGCGGATTTACCGACAGCGCCACAGAAAATCAGAAGCCCGGCGATTGTCGCCATTGCGCCAAGTGCGGGATTTGGTGCAACTGAATTTTGCAGCGCAGAAGAATGGAGAAGTGATGGTTGAAAAACAGGCACTTGGCTTGCAGTGACTGTTTCTTGCAGCGCGGAAAAATTCAACGAGCCGAGAATTCCCCAAACCATCAAAATTCCGAGCAGAAATCCAAAGTCGCCGAGGCGATTGACGATGAAGGCTTTTTTCGCGGCGTCGCCGGCGCTGGGTTTTTCAAACCAGAAGCCGATGAGTAGGTAGCTGGACACGCCGACGAGTTCCCAGAAGATGAACATCTCCAGAAAATTGTTCGCCAGCACGATGCCGAGCATCGAGAACGTGAACAGGCTCATGAACGCGAAGAAGCGCGCCATGCCTTTGTCTTCGTGCATATAGCCGAAGGAATAAATGTGGATCGCGCCGCCGACGCCGGTGACGATGAGGAGCATCATCAGGCTCAACGCGTCGAGCTTCAGCCCAAAGTCAACGTGCAGGTCGCCGATGGTGAGCCAGTTCGTCGAAGTTTCCGCATTGATATGAAATCCATTCGCGCTGATAAAAATAATTGTCAGAATAAATCCGGCGACGACTGCGCCGATGGAAATAAGGCTGCTCGTCGTTTTGCAACGCAGAGTGAAAAGCGTGATGACCGCCGTTGCGAACAGCGGCAGGAACAAAATCAACCATGGAAAAAGTTCGTGTTGCATCGTCAGAGTTTCATCGAGGTCAAATCTTCGACGTGCGCGGTCTGGCGTTTGCGGTAAAGCGCGACGATGAGCGCGAGGCCAACCGAGACTTCCGCCGCCGCCACGGTGATGATGAAGAACACCAGAATCTGGCCGTTCAAATTGTCGTTGAAGCGCGAGAACGCGACGAGCGCGAGGTTCGCCGCGTTGAGCATCAACTCCAGCGACATATAAATCACGAGCAGATTGCGCCGCATGATGACGCCGAGCAATCCCAGCGCAAACATCAGGAAGCTGACGGTCAGATATTGTTCGAGTCCGACGTGCATATTATTTTTTGCCACAGAGGCGCAGAGCCACAGAGTCAGAATTCAATCTGGCCACCGCGTGTTTTGTTAATTTGCTAAATTTCATTTTCTCTGTGCCTCGGTATCTCTGTGGCTGATTATTTAAGGTCCTTCTTGCTCAACAAAATCACGCCGACCATCGCCACGAGCAGCAGGATGGAGACGACTTCAAATGGCAAAACATATTGGCTGAACAAAAGTTTACCGAGCAGCGCGGTGTCGCCTTCGGTGGTTGGCGACGGGTGCGCGTTAAGGTTCGTCGCGTGCAAACTTTTTAAGAAAATGGCAACGATGGTGCCGACCGAAAGCAATCCAGCGACGATGGTGACCTTTTTAATTTTGCGATGCTGTTCTTCTTTCAAATCCAGTAGCATGATGACGAACAAAAACAGCACCATGACCGCGCCCGCATAAACGATGACCTGCACCGCCGCGAGAAAAAACGCGTGCAGCAGCACGAACAGTCCGGCCATCGAAATGATGGTCAGCACGAGAAACATCGCGCTCGTGACGGGGTTGCGGCTGAACGGATTCACGACGACGAGGATGCCGAACAACAGCGTCAGCGCCGCGAAGACATAAAACATGATGTCCGGCAGCATCGTCGGGCTGATTAAATTATCGAGCGCTTCCATTTTCAGGGTTTGAAACTTTCCTGTTCCTCGGCTTCTTCCAGTTTCAATTTCCATTTCTGGATGCCGGGGCTAACGCCGCCGAGCGCGAGCAGTTTTTCCTTGTTGTAAATCATCTCTTCACGGCTCGTGCCGGTGAGCGAATAATCTTTCTGCAGGAAAATCGCCTCTTCGGGACAAACTTCCTGGCAGAAGCCGCAGAAAATGCAGCGGAGCATGTTGATCTCGAATTCCGCCGGCATTTTTTCGGCGTTCGTGCGGTCGGCTTTTTCACCGGTCGGACCGGGCGGAATGATTTTGATCGCCTTCGGCGGGCAGACAAATTCACAAAGCTGGCACGAAACGCATTTCGTGTTGCCGTCCTGATCCTTCACGAGATATGGCGCGCCGCGATAATCCGCCGGCACGGCCCATTTCTGTTCGGGATATTCCATCGTCACGACCTTGCGCTGGATCAGCGTGGAGTAGGCGTGCTTGAGCGTGACCTTGAATCCGCCCAGAATCGCGGGCAGATAAAGCTTTTCCCAAAACGTCAATGGTTTGCGATTAACAATCATTTAGGACCTCATCCACAAAATTATTGCCGTCACCAAAATATTCACCAGCGCGAGCGGCAAAAACCGTCGCCAGCCCAAATCCATCAATTGATCGTAACGAAAACGCGGGAACATCCAGCGCACCCAGATGAACAGCACGATGAACGCCAGCATTTTGACCAGGAAAATCAGGATGTGCACGATGCCGCCCGCCAGCGTCGTCGCCGCATGATCCAGTCCCCAGAACGGCAGCGTCCAGCCGCCGAAAAACAGCGTCACCATCATGCCCGACGACGCGATCATGTTGGAGTATTCGCCGAGGAAAAACAGCGCGAATTTCATCGAGCCGTATTCCGTGTGATAGCCGGCGACCAGTTCCGTTTCCGCCTCCGGCAAATCGAACGGCAGACGGTTCGTTTCCGCAAACGACGCGACCAGAAAAATAATAAATGCAACTGGCGCGTAAATGATCAACCAGCCGTGCTGCACCTGCCAGTTGATGATCTGGCCCAGGTTCAGGTTGCCGACGATGAGCAAAACCGGGATAACGCTCAAGCCCATCGAAATTTCATACGAAATCATTTGCGCGCTCGAACGGATGCCGCCGAGGAATGGATATTTTGAATTCGCCGCGTAGCCCGCGAGGACAATTCCATAAACGCCGAGTGAAACAATTCCAAACGTATAAAGAATTCCCACGTTCAAATCCGCGATGACCATTTTCTGCGCGCCCAGCGTTGAGCCGAACGGAATCACCGCGACGGTGAGCATCGCCGGAATCACCGCGATAGCCGGGGCGAGAAAGAAATAAATTTTCCGCACGCCCGCCGGAGTGAAATCCTCCTTGAACATGAACTTCAAACCGTCGGCAAGCGGCTGAAAAAGCCCGAGCCGGATCAAAAACGGGCCGACGACGGGAATGAATTTGACGAACGGCGGCGCCGTGCGGTTCGGCCCGACGCGGTCTTGAATCCACGCGGAAATCTTGCGCTCGGCCAGCACGGCATAGGCAACCATGCCCTGCACCACGCCGATGACGACGGCGATCTTGACCATGCTGAAGATGATGAAATTCCAGTCCATTTTATTTTTTCACCGCAGAGGCGCAGAGGCGCAGAGTTAAAATGTAAAATTTATTTTTCATTATTTTTTCCGAACTGACGCACGAAACGATTGAATGCCAGCCAACAATCCTAAAATTGTCCCCGGCAAACTTTGCCAATTCAAACCAATACCGGCAAAAATATATCCACCGGACGGCGGCGGAAAAATCATTCCCATCATGACGCCGACAATTACGGCTACAACAAACTAAACGAGCAAAAATCCAATTGCTCCAATTATGTATCGAACAAATAATATTTAATTTATAATTTCTTTTCTCTGCGTCTCCGCGTCTCTGCGGTTAAATTTGTATTGTAACTCCAGTGTCGCCGAGGCCAGCCCACATTAAACCGTTGAACGCGGAAACGTCCTTCGCCATTTCGTTGAACAAACCTTCAATCGTCACAAAACCGTTCTGGCCAGTGACATTGTGGACGAGGTCGTGTAAAAATTCCCATTCCGCGCGCGCGTCGCCGGGCGCTTCGACAGCTTTCGTAAATTTTTGGACGCGGCCTTTCGTGTTCGTGAACGAGCCGCGTTTTTCCGCGTGCGCGCAGCCGGGCAAAATGTAGTGCGCCAGCTTCGTGGTCGCGTTCGGCAAAATGTCGCTGACGATGAGCGTCTCCAATTTGCCGAGCAAATCCGCGCCGATGCCGTGCTTTGTCACGTCTTCTCCCAAAACAACCAGTGTCTTGATTTTGCCGCTGGAAATTCCGCTGGCTATCTGCGGCAAGTTCGAGCCTATTTCTGTGAAACAAATTCCCGTCAATCGCGCGCCGTTTGTGTTCGGATTTTTGTCCGCGCTGATGAGCAGTTTATCGCCTTCGCCAAAATGCGCGACGGAATCGCTCACCGCGCCGAGCTTTGATTTGAGTTTTGAAATCAGCCAGAGTTCTTCGTTCGTCTGTCGCGCCGAGGCGACAATCGCGATGGAACCCGCCGGAGCTTTTTTCAACTTGTCAGAAATTTCGTTGAGCGCCGCCGTCCAAGTGGATTTTTGTCCGTGCACCAAAACATCTTTCAAGCGGTCTTCGCGTCCGATCCATTTGTAATTCAAACGTCCGACATCGCACATCCACGGGCCATTGACGGCGTCGTTCTCGCGCGGCGTATAGCGGTAAATTTTTTCTTCGCGCGAACCGATGATGGCGTTGCAACCCGTGCCGCAGCTCGTGCAAACACTTTTCGTTTCCTTGAGAAACCAGACACGCATCTTGAAACGAAAATCCTTCGACGTGAGCGCGCCGACGGGACAGATGTCCACCGTGTTGAGCGTGTAATTGTTGTCGAATGGCATTCCGGGAAACGTCGCAATCGTATTGTAGCTGCCGCGATTGACGATGCCAAGCGCGTCATCGCCCGCGATGTCCTTCGTGAAGCGGATGCAACGCGTGCAGAGAATGCAGCGTTCCGCATCAAGCATGATGCGTGGCCCGAGGTCAACGGCCTTGGGCTTGTGAACTTTCACCTCGGCGAAGCGGCTCGCGCTCTGGCCGTAATCCACGGAATATTCCTGAAGTTTACATTCGCCGGCTTGGTCGCAGATCGGGCAGTCGAGCGGATGATTGATGAGCAGCGATTCCAAAACACCTTCGCGCATCTGCTTCACGCCGGGCGTGTTGGTGTAAATTTCCATGCCCGGCGAAATCGGTGTCGCGCAGGAAATTGCCGGGCGCGGAGATTTCGCGATTTTCGGCGTGCCATCGGGATTCATCACCGGCTTGCGATCCGGGCCGAGCGCGGGCGTGCCGTATTCCACGAGGCACATGCGGCAGTTGCCGACGACCGGCAATTTCGGATGCCAGCAATAATGCGGCACGTCATTTTTCGCCAGCTCGCACGCCTGAATCATCGTGGTCGGAATCGGCTTGCCGGAAATCGGGTCGGGCATCGTCTTCGGCACTTCGATTTCGCGACCGTCCACCTTCACCTTGATTTTTTCAATCGGCGGCGCGGCGGGTTTTGTTGTTTCTTGAGTCGTCACAATCTGAATTCTTTCATTTCACCGCAGAGGCGCAGAGGCGCAGAGGAATCAATAAAATTATTCGCAATGCGTTTAATTCCATTCTTCAACACAGGAACATTAAAATTGATCAGCAAGCCAAGCGTCAAACCGGACAGCTTCAAATAAGTGAGCAGTTGCGCCTCGTGAATGGGCAGCAAATGCTCCACGGTTTTCAGTTCCAAAATAATTTTTTCTTCGACAAGCAAATCGAGGCGGTAGCCGCAATCCAGATTGACGCTTTTGTATTTCACCGGAAGCGGCTTTTGCCGCTCAAAATGAACGTCGAGTTGCCCCAGTTCGTAACAAAGACATTCCTCGTAAGCAGATTCCAGCAAGCCCGGTACGAGCTGCTTGTGAATTTCAATGCAAGCGCCAATCACCTGTTCGGTGATTTCTCTGAAACTCTGCGTCTCTGCGCCTCTGCGGTTCATAAATTTTTCAGTGATGCGCTTCGGCCAATTGTTTTTGTTCCACCGGCGCGGCAACTTGCTTCGCGTGACGCGCTTCATCGGCTGCGCCTTTCGCGACAAATTCGTCTTTGAATTTCGCGACGAAACTTTGCACCGGCCACGAGCAGGCTTCACCGAACGCGCAGATCGTGCGGCCGCCGGGAATGTTGTCGGCGATCTTCACGAGATAATCGGCATCAGCGGCGCGGCCTTCGCCATGCGTGAGGCGATGCAGCGTCTTGCTCATCCACAGCGCGCCTTCGCGGCAGGGCGTGCACTGGCCGCAACTTTCGTGCGCGTAAAATTCGGAGATGTTCGCGAGCGCTTCAACGATGTCGGTCGAGTCGTCCATCACGATGATCGCGCTCGAACCGCTCATGGAACCGGCGGCGGCCAGTGAATCAAAATCGTAAGGCAAATCCAGCATGTCGGTCTCAACCAGAATTTCTTTGCCCTCGGTGTCTTTTTTCTTGAGCTTAAATTTTTCGTCGGCCTTGAAAACTTTCGCGGATGAACCGCCGGGAATGACGGCCTTTAATTTTCTTCCGTCACGCAGTCCGCCGCCGAATTTCGGGTCATTGATGAGTTCGCCAATCGTCGCCTTGCCGACTTCAATTTCGTAGTAGCCGGGTTTCTTGACGTGGCCGCTCAAACTGACGATGCGCGTGCCGGTATTGTTCGGCGTGCCGAGCTTCGCGAATTCCGCGCCGCCCATCGCGACAATGTGCTTCACGTTGCAGAGCGTCTCGACGTTGTTGACGATGGTCGGGCACATCCAGAGGCCGAGGACCGCCGGGAAATACGGCGGCTTGATGCGCGGATATGGACGCTTGCCTTCGAGCGACTCGATGAGACCGGTTTCTTCGCCGCAAATGTAGGCGCCCGCGCCGCGATGAACATGAATCTCCAAATCGTAGCCGCTGCCGCAAATATTTTTGCCGAGAAATTTTTTCGCGCGGGCTTCCTTGAGCGCCTGATTCAAAATTTTCGCGCCGTCCACCATTTCGCCGCGAATGTAAATATAGGCCAGATGCACATCGTTCGCGAAGCACGAGATCGCCATGCCTTCGAGCATTTGATGCGGATCTTTATACATGATCTGCCGGTCCTTGAACGTGCCCGGCTCGGATTCGTCGGCGTTGCAAATCAGATAAATCGGTTTGCCGCTTTTGCGATCAACAAAACTCCATTTAAGGCCGCAAGAAAAACCTGCGCCGCCACGACCGCGCAGGCCGGAAATTTTCACGTCTTCGCGGATTTGCTCCTGCGGCGATTTCTTTTTGCCATCGGGCAAATCCTGCGGCTGCATCGCAAGCGCCTTCTTCAAATCGTTGTAGCCGCCATGACGCAAATAGCACTCGATGTCGGGCGTGTAGCCCGGTTCATCGGCGTATTTCAAAATCAATTTATATTCTTGCGCCATCTTAATTTTGTTAAATCGTTGAATGGTTGAAACGTTGAATCGGCGATCCCGATTTAACGATTAAACCATTTAACAATTCAACGATTCTTGACTCTTTATTCAAAGTGTTTAGTTTAACTGCCCATCCTGCCCGATGGTGTAACGGTAGCACAACAGACTCTGAATCTGTTTGTCATGGTTCAAATCCATGTCGGGCAACCAATTTTTAATCGCGAATTTCATTTTGTTCTTTTGATCACCGCCAGCCGTTGGTCAATCAATTCGATATGCAATAAATCTTTCGGGCGACGAATCGCTTCCTTGCTCTTCTTGATCAGTTCCAACGGCAACACCGCGACTTCAATTCCATTCCAAACCACTTTCCGCGCCCGTCCGATGACTCGCGCAAAAGCCGGAAGCCCGGTGACTTCATAAACAAAATTCACCAGCGTTCCGTCGGTCAGTTCAACGACGGTGTTTCGCACAACTTGCGCTCCATTTCGCAGGGCGACATTCACCGCCTTGATGTATTGGCGCGGAGACAAATCAAGCCACAAATCAACGTCAATCGTTGAGCCGGGCACGCCTTGTAAATTCGCAGCCGTCATGCCGATTACCTGGAATCGAATTTTTTCAACGCCGAGCGCCCCCAGCAATTCAGCGAGCGGAGATAATTCACGTTCATCTGCCATCGCTCGTCCGGCGTCGCCGCCGCGAACCTTGCGAACAGGATTTTTTCGTGCTCGTCCAGTCCGCTCATGTCTTTTAACTTTCGATATATTTTTGGCCAGTCTTTTAGGCTTGTTTTCATGTTTTGCTCGCGGCGGCATGGTATCAAATCATTTGCAACCAGCGCAAATCTCATCCGCTTTCGCGTGCGAAACACCTTCGTAAAAATCATCATTGCACATCATCACCGGCGGCGTGCCGCAACTGGCGAGGCACTCGACAAATTCGACCGTGAACTTTCCATCTGATGTCGTTTGCGCGCCGTGCGCGTGCGCGTCCAGGCCGAACTTCTTGCAAAAATGTTCGCGCAATTCATACGCACCGCCCAACGCGCAACTCAATGTGCGACAGACCTTGATCTGATATTTGCCCATTGGCTCCTGCCGCAGCATCGGATAAAATGTCAAAATTTCCTGAATGTTGATCGGCTGCAATTCCAGTTTTTTGGCCGTCCACAAAACGGCTTCGCGCGAAATCCAGCCGAACTGCTCCTGAATCGCGTGCAGCACCATCAGCGACGCGGCGCGCTTCACGGGATAATGCGTGATCAACTCGTCCACTTCGGCTTCCAGACTTGGTGTCGCGGTAAAATTCATCGGTCACATTCTCCCATCACGAAATCGAGCGAACCCAGGATCGCCACGGTATCGCTCAACATGCAGCCGGGAAAAATTTTCGGGATGATGCTCAGGTTCACGAACGACGGCGAACGGATTTTCATGCGATACGGCACGCCGCCGCCCTTGCTGTTGATGTAAAAACCCAGTTCGCCCTTTGGATTTTCGTGGCCGAAATAAGTTTCGCCGGGCGGACAGTTCACGCCTTCCGTGACAAGCATGAATTGATGGATCAATTCCTCCATCTTCGTCATCACTTTTTCCTTCGGTGGCAAAACAATTTTGCCGTTATCAACATTGATCGGCTCCTTTGATTTGTTGTCCGCGCCGCCGGGAATTTTTTTGATGCACTGATGCAGAATGCGGACGCTCTGGCGCATTTCTTCCATGCGAACGAGATAACGGTCGTAGCAATCGCCGGTCGAGCCGATCGGAATGTCGAAATCCAAATCCTTGTAGCAAAGATACGGCTGATTTTTGCGCAAATCGTATTCGATGCCGCTGCCGCGAAGGTTTGGACCGCTCAAGCCGTAACTAATCGCGTCCGTCTTTGAAATTACAGCCAAGTCGCGCACGCGATCCACCCAGATGCGGTTGCGTGTGAGCAAGGTTTCGGCCTCATTGATGTTGAGCACGACTTCTTCCAAAAACTTGCGGCATTGATCCAGCCAGCCCGGCGGCAGATCGCGCATCACACCACCGATGCGCGTGTAACTGGTCGTGAACCGCGCACCTGTGAGCGATTCGCAGAGGTTATAAATTTTTTCGCGCTCGGTGAATGTCAACAGAAAAACCGTGACCGCGCCCATGTCCATCGCGAATGCGCCGAGGCCGAGCAAATGCGCCGAAATACGAGCCAATTCCGCGCACATGACGCGGATGTATTGGCAGCGCGGCGGCAATTTGTCATGGATGCCGAGCAATTTTTCCACGGCGAGCGCGTAGCCAACGTTGCTGGCGAGCGGCGCGAGATAATCCAGCCGGTCTGTGTAAGGGATGAACTGCGTGTAAGTCATGTTCTCGGCGATTTTTTCGTCGCCGCGATGCAGATAACCCACGTCCGGTTCAGCCTTCGTGATGATCTCGCCGTCCAATTCCAAAACAATCCGCAAGACGCCGTGCGTGGCCGGATGCGACGGCCCCATGTTCAGCACCATGCGATCGCCGACAGCATCGGGAAGTTCGTCAATCGCCAGCACATTGCGCGCGGCGGAATCGGGAATTTCAATGTCTTGAACAGTGGCCATGAAAATTATTTTTTCTCGATCGTTCCCGGCCCAAAAGCGTGGCCGCGAATTTCCTTATTGTCGCTGCGCGCTTCAATTCGCGCGTTAAATTCCACTTCATCCGTTTCAGGAATTCTCACGCGCGGTTCGCGCGCGATGGAATCGTTTCCGCCGGCCACCGTCACAAACGGCCCGCCTTCCATCGGCGTGATTTCGGTGAAAGCCACATCCGGCACGTTGGTCGGCTTGCCCGCGAGCGGAAAATCCTTCCGCAATGGAAAATACGGATAACCTTCCCACATCAAAATCCGGCGCAGATCAGGATGGCCGCGAAAACGGATGCCCATCATGTCGTAAATTTCGCGCTCGTGCCAATTGCTCGTCGCCCACACGCCCAAAACGCTCGGCAGCTCGGATTTTTCCTCGCTCACATCGGTTTTGATGCGCAATTCCATTCTGGTTGTGAGATTTCGCAATTCATAAACCACCGTCCAGCGGGGGTCTTCGCCATAATTGTCTATGCTGGAAATGTCCACGAGATATTCAAAACCCAAATTTGTTTTCGCAAACTCGCAGACTTCCGCGATTTGTTCCGCGTCGGAAAGTTTGACCGTGATTTCGCCGCGAAACTCCGCCGGTTCGGAGATTAAATCGCCGAACTTCGCCTTGAATTGATTGGCTAAATCGAGGTTTGACACGAGAAAAATTAAGACTTTGACGCGCCGGAAAATTTGGAAACCAAATTCATTTTGCTCAAAATCGGTTCCTTGCCGATTTGATTTTGGATTTTTATCAGCGCATCGAGCACGGCTTCGGGACGCGGCGGACAGCCGGAGATATAAACGTCCACGGGAATGATATTATCCACGCCCTGCAAGACGGCGTAGCTGCGATACATCCCGCCTGTCGAGGCGCACGCGCCCATCGCGATGACCCATTTCGGCGACGGCATCTGGTCGTAAATTCGTTTCACAAAACCGGCCATTTTGTAAGTGACAGTGCCGGCGACAATCATGCAATCCGACTGGCGTGGCGAAAAACGCATCACTTCCGAGCCAAACCGCGAAATATCAAACCGGCTCGCACCGACCGCCATCAATTCAATGCCGCAGCACGCAAGACCCATCGGCATCGGCCAGACAGAATTTTTTTGGAACCAGGCGAGCGCGGCGTCAATGCGCGTGATGACCACGTCGCCTTCGATCTTTGAATTGTAGCCGATTTCGCTTTGGGTTTGCATGGAACGACGCCTCCAAAAGGAAGCGCTTCAAGCCTAACTCTGGCAAAAAAACGAGGCAAGTTTTAATTGTGATTTTTTTCACAAGGATTCTTGAAAAATTGATTTCCCGGAAATTTTATTGGCGTGGCTACGGAAATTATGCTGTCAACTTGCGCTTGTGACTCGCGGCGATTTGCACGACAATCAGCAAACGCTGACGGCAAATTGCCGCGTGAATTATGAAAACTTTTGCGGAATTGAATTTTCCCGGACGCCTGATCGCCGTCGAAGGTCTCGACGGCTCCGGCAAGTCCACGCAGATTTATCTGCTCAAGCGCTGGCTCGAAGCCGAAGGCATCAAAGTCTATTTCAGCGAATGGAATTCCTCCGAACTCGTCAAATCTGCCACGAGCAAGGGCAAAAAACGAGAACTGCTCACACCAACAACTTTCAGCCTGATTCACGCCACGGATTTTGCCGACCGTTATGAACGTCATTTATTGCCGTTGTTACGCGCGGGTTACGTCGTGTTGTGCGACCGCTATATTTTCACCGCGTTCGCGCGCGACGTGACGCGCGGCTGCCCGCCGGACTGGGTGCGCGGTCTTTACAATTTCGCCGCGCTGCCCGACCTCACTTTTTTCTTCAAGGCGGATTTGGAGGTGTCGTTGCAACGGATTTTGGACGGACGCCCGAAATTAAAATTTTTCGAGGCAGGCATGGATTTGCGGCTATCGAGCGATCCGTATGAAAGCTTCCGCATTTTTCAAGGCCGCATTTTGGAACAATACATGGCGATGAGCGGTGAATTCAAATTCATGGTCATGGACGCGAACCAGCACGTCGAAAAACAACAGGTTTTGGTCAGAAAACTTGTGAGCGAAAAAATTGCGCTGCCGAAATTCAAACGCCGCAGCCCGCTGCCGCTGCCGCCGGCGGTCCGAGCGGATGAAAAAACGGTGGAAACCGGGGAGGACGCAGACATCGTATGAAAGCTGCCGCCGACAAAAAAATTTGCCGCCGCTTTTACGGTCACGGCATTCCGGGTGTGAAGCTCGAAGAACTCCAGGGCAAATTGATCGTCGTCGAGGGCGCGGACGGTTCGGGACGTTCCACGCAAATCGCGCGGCTGGTGGAATGGCTGGAAACCTGCGGCCATGCGACCGTGCAAGTCGGATTGAAACGTTCCACGCTGGTCAGCGAAGAATTGGAAAAAGCGCAGGCCGGAAATATTTTGAGCCATTCGACGTTGAGTTTGTTTTACGCGACGGATTTTGCCGACCAATTGGAGAACATCATTTTACCAGCATTGCGAGCGGGTTTTATCGTGCTGGCGGATCGTTATATTTATACATTGATGGCGCGCGATATGGTGCGCGGCATGAACGGCGCGTGGCTGAAAAATCTTTACGGCATCGCGCTGGAACCCGATGCGGTTTTTTATCTTTCCGTCGAGGCGCAGGAACTCGTGCAGCGCAATCTCGCGAAAAGCGCGACGTTGGATTATTGGGAAAGCGGCATGGATTTGGGCTTGTCACGCGACGTGTTCGACAGCTTTTTGAAATACCAGACTTCGATGCAGATGGCGTTCCGGCAATTGCAGAAAACTTACGGCTTCACGATCATGGACGGCAACCGTTCTGTGGATTCAGTCACGAAAGAACTGCGGAAAAAAATCGGCGCGCTGCTCGCCGGGGAATAAATCAAACGCCCGGCGCGTTCGTCGGTGGCGGTGGAAAATTCGATGGAGGCGCATTGGTCCCGGACAACGGGCGGCGCGGCGGATGTTTCAGCAATTCTTCAAACGGCTTCAATTGTTCGGGCGTGAGTTCCGCGCGGATTTGCTGGTTCACTTCCTGCATCACCCCGCGCATCTTCGGGGCGACGTTCGTCCAGATCTCACGGTTCTGCTCCTGCCCGACGGCGATTATTTTTTCAATTTTTTTGCGCTGTTCCGGCGTGAGCTGGAGCGTGTCATTGAGTTGCTGCACGAATTGCTTGCCCATTTTTTCGGCCAGACGCGGTGGTGGAATGTCTTGGGGATGCGGCTGATCGCGGTCGTGATTTTCCGGCGGATGGGCGTCGGCATTCGCCTGAAGATGGCGCGGGTTTTTTGAATGCGGATGATCAATGCAATTCACCAGCAGGCCGCCGGTAAAAACACCCGCGCCAAAAATCACCACGGTCGCCAGGATGACTTTCCAAAAATTCACGGCGCTTGGTCGCTTTGGTCAACGGAGGCCAGAAGCGTGTTCTCAAAATTTTGCGAAAGGTCGTCGGTCGTCGTGGTTGTGGTGGTCGTTGGATTAAAAACCGCCCACGCGCCGAACAATAAAGTGATGGCGACGCACGAAACCGCCGCGCGCCAGAGTCCGCGCACCCACAACGCCATGTTGTCCGGCGCGACGCGCGAGGCGAGCAGCGCCGTGATGCGTTTTTCAAAAGCATACGGCACCCGGTCGTCCAGCACTTCCGTGCGGGCGGCGGCGAGCAGTTTTTTTTGCAGTTCGGCGATATTCATATGCGCTCCATTTTTTCAGACGCGGTCATGCCACGCGCGGTTACAATCATAAGTATTTGTCTTTTGTCATTTTCGCCAGAATTTTCCTCATCTCGCCGCGCGCCCGGAATGCGCGGACTTTCACCAGCGGCACGGACCAGCCGGTGAGTTCCGCGATTTCCTTGACCGAACGGTCTTCGATTTCCAGCAATGTGATGACCAACCGCGCCGACGGTGAAAGTTTTTCCATCACGCGCTCGATGAGCAATTTTGCCGCGTCGGCATTGTCGGTCAATGTTTCCGGTTGAGTCACGAAACGCTCCAGCCAGTCGTTCTCCGGCTCGCTCAATTCGGAGAACGACGACTCGCGGTTGCGCTGGTGGCCGCGCAAAAAATCGTAGCACGTCCGCACCGTCATCCGCATTAGCCAGTGTTCAAATGGCGCTTCGCCACGGAAACTCTGGAGCTTGGAAAACGCCTTGAGCCAGACCTCCTGCGCGATGTCCTCGACCTCGCTGTCGCGGCGGGCGTAGCGGCGCGCGGTGGCGAACACGCGCGGGGAATATTTCTGGACGAGCGGCTCGAAGCTCGCGGCGTCGCCTTTCAGCACCGCCGCGATCAATTCCGCTTCCGTCCGTTCCATTTTGCGAGTGTGCCGGAGAAACCGGCAAAGCCAAAGTCAAAAGCCTTTTGAACTGTCGCGCTCAAGGGCGCGTGATGCGCAGCGCGGATTCCATGTCGCCCGAAAACTGTGTGATGGACGCGGAGATTTTGTGCGGTTGCTCGACCATCTTGCTCAACAACCGTTCGGTGCCTTCGGGCCGGCGACGGATCAATTCCACGGAGGCCACGATCAGCGAGAGCTGGTTGTTCACGTCGTGGCGCAGCACGGCAAGTTTCTGGTTCAACTCGTGAATCTGCTCGACGCTCAAAGTGACGGGTTCGTTCGGTAACGGCATTTGGAAATCATTGCTGTAAATTTAAGGAAATCAAGTTTGGTTTCTTCAGGCGAACTCTTTTTGAGGCGGGAAATTGGAGCGAGCGAAGGGATTCGAACCCTCGACACTCACGTTGGCAACGTGATGCTCTACCAGGCTGAGCTACGCTCGCTTCCAGAAAACGGTCGCCAAACTACGCGAACAGCAGGGATTTGCAAGCCCGATTTCAGGCCTACTTGTCCGCCAGCGTCGCGCGGATCACTTTCAGCAAATCATCGTGGTCAATTGGCTTGTGAAAAAACGCCACCGCGCCGCCGGAAACTGCGCGCTCTTTGTTCAAAGCATCTTCGCCGCCGGTGATGACGATGACGGGAGTTTTTTTCACGTTTTCCATCCGGCGAAACCATTCCATGATGCGAAAACCGTCCCATTCCACGCCGCCCACGTCCGGGGGAAAACTCACATCCAGCAGAATCAAATCCGGCATTTCCTTGCGCGCCGAGGCCACGGCTTGCGCGCCGTCCAGTGCCGTGATGACCTGATAACCCGCGCCTTGCAGTTTCAGGGAAATGGTTTTCAGGATGATCTCATTGTCATCCACCACCAGGATTTTTTTTGCGACAGCCGGTTCAGCGCTCATATCAAATTGCCATAATCAGGTTCACTCTCCATCGGATTATCGCTGGACAAACTCTAGCAAAATCAACCGGCGGCGCAAAGCACTATTTCTGCGGCTTTGACTTTTACTGCGGCCGCTGTGTTAGACTGTCCGCGTGAGCAACGCTTTTTACGACGCCGGCGAACAGCGCGCCGCCAAGGTCAATGATCTTTTTGCGACAATCGCGCGGCGATACGATTTGATCAACGACCTGCAAAGCTTCGGCCTGCACCGGCTTTGGAAGCGACGCGTTGTGAAGCTCGCCGCCGTGCAGCCGGGAAATCGCGCACTGGATTTATGCTGCGGCACCGGCGACCTCGCACTCGCGTTCGCGCAACACGGCGCGGAAACCACCGGCCTTGATTTCAGTGAAAAAATGCTCGAAGTGGCGAAGCGAAGAAGTGAGAAATCAGAAGTCGGAAGTCCGAACAAAACTTCGCACTCCGCACTTCGCACTCCGCACTTCGTTCAAGGCGACGCGCAGCAGATTCCGTTTCCCGACAATTCCTTCGACATCGTGACCGTCGGCTACGGTTTGCGGAATTTGACGAGCTGGGAACGCGGGCTGGACGAAATGTTTCGCGTGGCCAGACCGGGTGGACGGCTTGTCGTGCTGGAATTTGGCAAGCCGGCGAATCTGCTCTGGCGGAAAACTTATTTCGCGCACCTGCGCTGTTCCGTGCCGCTCATCGGGCTGCTGTTCTGCGGCCAGCCATCGGCTTACGCCTATATTTTGGAATCGCTGAAACATTATCCGGCGCAACTGGCCGTGGCGGAAAAGATGCGCGGACTGAAACTGGCGAACGTGCGCGTCATCAACCTGCTCGGCGGCGCGATGGCGATCAACTACGGCGAAAAACCAAAATAATTTCGCGCGAAGAAAATTTGCAGCCTGTCTTGGTGTAGATGTCACGGTCACGGATTCTGAATTTCAAATGAAACAGGCTCGTCAAATCGCCATAAACTCGTGGTGCTACTAAATCCCGCAGTCAACACCCCTGAATCTTCCTCTTGGTCTAACCATGCCGCCTGTCTTTTGTCTGAACTATTTTGACTTGGAACAAATAATCCTCCGCGTCTAGGACGATGCGTTCCTAGTGCGTTAACTATCAGTTTCGTTGGTGCCAAATAATATATGCCTTCTTTAGTCTGGAAATCCGGCACATAAACCCCAATCGGGAAATCAAAACTTCGCCCTAAACCAATCGGTCTATTTGCAGGTTTTTTAATTACAATGGATTGTGTGTTTTCTGCAATTGGCTGGACTGACTCGCACCCAACACCATAAATAATAAGCAATAGGATTGGAATAATTTGTCTGATTTTCATCTAAAGTGTTGGTTTAATTTTTGAATGATGCAGTGATATAGAGTTATGTTTTTTTATTTAGCGAATTTATCCCCATAAGCCATGATCAAAACATAAATGAGACAAAACGCTCCATAAGCTAACGCAGCCAATTGGAAATAGAATAATGACCACGAAATACTTCCCAACCACTTTTTCAAAAACTCGGCGATGGTTTGGCGACAATCTGAATATTTCTTCCTAATTTTTATGGCTGTGCATCGAAAATCCCAAAGCCGAGAAAAAGTTGCCAAACTTCCAAAAATTATCGCACCGCCGAGACTGAATGCGGAGTGGAGAAGTAAATATCCAGTCCCAGGTGGCGGAGTAAATCGGGAATTAATTAGAGTTAGGCAAAATCCGAGCGCTGCGACAGAAAAGGACAAAAACAGATTTATGGCAAAAGAAAACTGCGTGATTTGGTAATTTTGCCAGCGAACAAATCGTTCTTTCTCTTCATCGGTCATGTCATGCTCTTTTTTTCTAACAACTAATAAAACTTCAACTATGCACAAAATTGTTGCTACAAAAATGAGGGTAATAATAAGGCAAAGCATAGATGCTTACGTCCCTTTTCCGCCCAACTGAATCACCATTCCCTCGCGCGCGGCGTCCACTTTTAATTTCGCCTTCCGCTTGGCCACGAGGTTGCGGGCATATTTGACCATTTCATCCATGCGCCGGTCGTCGTGGTCGGGGTCGTGGTGGAAGAGGCAAAGTTTTTTGACGCCGGCCTTGAGCGCGAGGGCAACGGATTCGTCCACGCAGCCGTGTCCCCAGCCGAGGTGCTTCTTGTATTCCACGCGGTCGTATTGCGAGTCGAGGATGAGCACGTCGGCGTCGCGCACAAAATCAATCATGTCGTGGTCGTCCGCGCGCGGCTCGGTGTCGGGAAAAAACGCGATGAGTCCGTCGGGCGAAAAAAGCCGGTAGCCGACGCACATGCCCGGATGATTCGCGCGGTGCGCGCGCACGAGCACGGAGCCGATGGCGAAATTAAAATCCTTGAGTTCCTCGATGTCAATATTGCTGGGCAATTTATCGAACGGCACCGGAAAGTAGGTGCTTTCCATCTGGCCGGTGAGAGCGGCGACGAGACCCTTGCGCGCGCCTTCGCAGCCGAGAATCCGCAGCCGGCAGCGCGGATTGTAGATCGGCCCGAAAAACGGCAGCCCTTGGATATGATCCCAATGCGTGTGCGTGAGCAGCAGTGTAAGATTCAGCGGCTTGTTTTTGAATTCCTTCAGCAACGATTGTCCGAGCGCGCGCAAACCAGTGCCGGCATCGAGAATAATAATGTCGCCGCCGCAACGATATTCGATGCACGAGGTGTTGCCGCCATAGCGCATGGTCGTCGCGCCCGGCGTGGCGATTGAGCCGCGCACGCCCCAGAACTTTATGCAAATGCCAGCGTTGATGGTGTTACTCTAGCGCGACTCCGGCGAAAAACAAATTGGAAAAAAGAAGAACTGGTGGGTTGGGAGAGACTCGAACTCTCGACCAATGCCTTAAAAGGGCACTGCTCTACCGACTGAGCTACCAACCCACGCAGACGCACATCCTAAATCACCCGTGCCGCCGCGCAAGATTTTTCAAACGTCAATTCGATTGGCAGAATGGCATCGCGCCGTTTAATCTTCCCGCACCATGCGGTTGCTTGACCGATATTTATTCCGCGAACTGCTCACGCCATTGGCGTATTGCCTCGGCGGCCTGCTGATCCTGGGAAATTGTTTCAGCTTGTTCGGCGAGTTGTCGGATTTGCAGGAACGCAAACTGCATTTTATCGACGTGATGGAATATTGCGTCGCCATCACGCCGGAATTTTTGGTGATGATCCTGCCCATCACGCTGTTACTGGCACTGCTTTACACGCTCACAAACCATTCAAGGCACAATGAAATCACCGCTATGCGCGCGGCGGGCATCAGCTTGTGGCGGATTTGCGCGCCGTATTTTATCGTCGGCTGCGCTTTGAGCGCGGCATTGTTTGCCTTGAATGAATTTTTAGTGCCGCGCAGCACGGATTGGGCGGAACACATCAAAAGCCGCTATGTCCAAAAACCCGGCGACATCGAATCGAAAAACGAATTTCATAATTTCGGTTTCACCAACGCTCGCAATCATCGCGCCTGGTTCATGAGCGAATATCGGGTGAAAACGCGCGAGATGGTGAAGCCGAAAGTGAAATGGAGGACGCCCGATGGTTCGATTCTTCAATTATGGGCTGATCGCGCCGTGCGCACAAACGGTGTTTGGACTTTTTACAACGTTGAGGAATTTTCGCAGGTTGATGACAGCGCGCCGATTATGCCATCGCTGCAAACCAACGAATTGTCAATGCCGGAATTCGACGAAACACCACGGCAAATACAGAGCGAAATCAAAATCAGCAGTTACCAGGGAATTCGCAAAACGCGCAGTTCGGACATTCCGCTCGCGGATATTCTCGCTTATTTGCGGCTGCACCCAAACCTGTCGCGCGCGGATTCAAGCTGGCTGTTCACGAAATTTCACGGACGGCTCGCCGCGCCGTGGACGTGCCTGGTCGTGGTGCTGATTGCGATTCCTTTCGGCGCGGCGACGGGACGGCGGAATCTTTTTATCGGCGTCGCCGGCAGCATTTTTATCTGCTTCGCCTATTTTGTTATTCAACAAATCAGTCTCGCGCTTGGCTCCAGCGATTATCTGCCTGCGTGGCTGGCGGCGTGGCTGCCGAATTTAATTTTCGGCGCGATTGGTCTGGCATTGATGATTCGCGTGCGGTGAGTTTTAATTTCCAATTAAAGTGAGCGACGAACTTGCAAAATTGACAAAACGCCATGAGCGGCTGCAATTGCTCTATCAGGTGAGCAACGTCATCCATTCCACGCTTGAAGCGCAGGAAGCGCTGCAATTGATCGTGAGCGAAGCTGTGCGCCTGATGAATGCGAGCTCCGGCTCGGTGGTCTTAATCAATCCGACTTCCGGTTTTCTGGAAATTTCCGCGTCGCAAAATCTTCCCAGCGCGGCCACCAAATTAAAATTGCGCATCGGCGAAGGAGTCACGGGCTGGGTCGCGCGCCACGGCAAACCCGTGCGCATGGGCGATGTGACACAAGACCCACGCTATGTCGCAGCGCGGCGCGGCGTGAAATCGGAGCTGGCCGTGCCATTGGAAGTAAACGGCGAAACGCGCGGCGTGATCAATGTGGATTCGGATCGCGCGGACGCCTTCAGCGCGGATGATCAGGATTTGCTCGAACAGCTCGCCGTTCAGGCAGCCAAAGTGATTCACAACACCTGGCTCTATGAACAATTGCGATTGAAAGTGCATTTGTTCGAGTCGCTGGCGAGCGTAAGCCGCACGATCAATTCCACTTTGAATCTCGATGAAGCCTTGCGTGTCATCACGCGCGAGGCGTGCGAACTCATGCGCGCGCGGATGTGTTCGCTGATGATGCTCGACGAAAATCGCGAGTGGCTCGACTTGCGCGCGAGCTATGGCGCTGGCGAAACCTACATAAAAAAGCCTCGATTAAGCGTGGAAGAAAGTTTGCTCGGCGTCGTCACCCGTCGCAAAAAACCGATGCAAATCGCCAATGTGCAGACTTCAAGCCGTTACCAAAACGTCGAAGTCGCACGTCAGGAAGGATTGGTTTCGCTGTTGAGCGTGCCATTGCTTTTCGCGGGTCAATCCATTGGAACGCTCAATGTTTATACGGGTCGACCGTATAATTTTTCCAACGAGGAAATTAAAATTTTGAGCGCGCTGGCGGAATTATCAGCGATTGCGATTGAAAAAGCGCGCCTCTACGAGCGCATCGTGGACGTGGAGGAACAATTGCGGCAAAACGAAAAACTTTCCGCGCTCGGACTGCTCGCCGCCGAAGTCGCGCACGAAATCCGCAATCCCCTCACGGTGATGAAGCTCCTTTATCATTCCTTGGATTTGAAATTTTCCGCGAATGACCCGCGCGCAAAAGACACGCGTATCATCGAAGCGAAAATCGAACACTTGAATAAAATTGTGGAACAGATTTTGGATTTTGCGCGCACGACCGAACCTAAACTTGCGCCGGTGAATTTGAACGAATTGGTTGACGAACTTGGATTGCTTGTCCGGCACAAGCTGGCAAATCAAAATGTCCGGCTGATCCGGGATTTGCAATCAGACTTGCCGTCCATCATGGGCGACGCCCCACAATTGGAACAAGCGTTTTTGAATTTGATCCTAAACGCAGCCGAAGCCATGCCGGATGGTGGCACGCTGACAATTAAATCAATTGAAATTCGACTGCCGCGCACAAGCGCACAATCAACGCACGTCGCGATGGAATTCAAAGACACCGGCCAAGGCATGAGCGAGGAATTGCAAAAACACGCCTTCACCGCCGTTTTAAGCACGACGAAGGCCAAGGGAACCGGGCTCGGCCTGGCGATTGTCGGTCGCATTATAGAAACGCATGGCGGCGACATCCGTATCAAATCTAAAATTAGACGCGGCACTTCAATTGTCATTACTTTGCCCACGCAATAAGTTGTCGGCGAAATTTTCTGACGTTTATTCGCTGGATTTTCAAGGCTTGAATCGGGTTACTTTCATCTGAAATCCTTCCGCTTCACCCGATCAAAATGTGTGTTAGTTTCGTTTTAATTTTGTTGCCGGTTCCACTGGTAAATTTATCCGTCAGCTTTACACTGTCGTCAAAAATTTGCAACGCATAGATGTGAATTGAATGCTGGTTATAAAAGTGACTTGGTATATTATATTTGTTTAAGCTCTTAAAATAATAGTGTATTATGGCCATAACTTGTGATTCAGCGACGAGAAGGATTTTTCATCAAACGCGTTAGGTAACGCTAAAGTTGAAATATTTAATGAATTTTTGATATTATGAGATTGTTTAGAGGTTATTTAATGGGATTTTTCAATATAGCACGACATTCAAATTCAAAAATGGGCGATATTCAGTTTTAAATTATTGTAAATTTTTTCGATTAAGATTTCATGTTCATTTATCCAAAAAAATACGATGCCATCGTAATAGGAGCCGGCCACGCTGGAGTTGAAGCCGCATTAGCTTCTGCCAGAATGGGCTGTCAGACATTACTTCTCACAATGAACGCAGATTCAATCGGGCAAATGTCCTGCAACCCTGCGATTGGAGGACTGGGAAAAGGACACTTGGTAAGAGAAATTGATGCCCTTGGCGGCGAAATGGGTAAGGCGACCGATCTGACCGGATTGCAATTTAGAATGCTAAATATGAAGAAAGGTCCAGCTGTCTGGTCGCCACGCGCACAATGTGATAAAAAATCTTATCAATTTAGACTCAAATGGATGTGTGAATCAGAACCGAATCTGGATGTAAAACAAGGACAGTCTTCCAGAATTTTACACAGTGGTGGTAAAACATTCGGCGTAGAAACTAATTTGGAAGTTCAATATCACAGCAAAACTGTTATTATCACAACCGGAACCTTTTTGCGCGGGCTGATGCACATTGGATCAAACCAACAAGTCGGAGGCCGTGCTGGAGACTCGGCGGCGATGAGTCTTTCAGATTCGCTCAAAGAAATTGGATTGGAACTCGGCAGACTTAAAACTGGAACACCACCAAGATTATTGCATCGGTCAATTGATTTTTCAAAAACTGAAGCTCAATATGGCGATGACCCAGTTCCTTATTTCACCTATTGGCGAGATGATTTGTTCCATGTGGAACAAAATCGCGCTAAATTTGGCAGGGTAGGAAATTCCAATAATAAATATCCATGTGGCTCTGTTCTTGATAAAATTAACGGTCAACTGCCCTGCTTTCTCACATTCACGACTGAAGCAACAGCAAATTTAATTCGCAGAAATATTCATAAATCGCCCATGTATTCAGGTATAATTGAAGGAATTGGGCCTCGATATTGTCCTTCAATTGAAGATAAAATTGTAAAATTTGCCGAAAAAGAAAAGCATCAGATTTTTCTTGAACCGGAAGGTATAGAAACTGACGAAATCTATGTGAATGGTTTTTCAACCTGCCTGCCGTTTGAGGTGCAAGTTGATTTGGTTAGGACAATCATTGGATGTGAGAACGCTGAAATCATTCGCCCAGCTTATGCGGTCGAATACGACTTTTCATATCCGACACAATTGCTCCCCTC
>DATAUQ010000057.1:0-16293 GCA_036268155.1 Verrucomicrobiia bacterium
GTAGGTGGGCGAGCGGACGAGCTTTTGCCGGGCATGTTCATTAAAACGCAGGACGCGGTCATCCCACGCCACGCCGAGAAAATCCAGGGTTTTGCGCGCGACGGATTCCAGATCCTCCACCATGTCCTCGTAGCGGACTTCCAAGAAATGGCCGGTGATCATCGGCTTGAGAGATTGCCACAGGTTCATCATCGCGATGTATTCCTCAACCGTGCTTTCAATGGTCAGATAAGCTGCACTGCCTAGCCCAAGCTTCAAAGGCTGCATGAAACAGCTCAAAACCACGTCGCGCGGGTCGCGCAGGGCAATGAGAAGCTTGATTTCTGGAAAAATACGGATGAGCACCGGGATCAAAAAGGTCAGCGAAGGATTTTTATCAATAAGCAGCCGGTCGCCGACGGATTGATTGAGGAATTTTGCCGCTGAATCAAAATACTGTTTGCGCGACTGTAATAACGCTTCTTTTGAAGAAGCTTCCAGCACAGATAGAATGGGAGAGTCAATGGGCAAATTGCGAATAAGCGGCAAATAAGCGTCGGTATAAAAAACTTCCGTTTCTTCCAACGAGACAATGTCAGAATGTGAATCCAGCACTTGCTCCAGCAGGGTGGTGCCGGAACGTGGATGACCGCCGAGCAGGGCGAGCCGGCGGCCGGGCGTCAATGTTGGAACGGCGTCAAACCAGCGTTTCAAGCTGAGTCCCGTCTGCATGGTTTGGATGCGCTGGCGGACCAGTTTCAGCTCGGCAGTGTGGGGCGCGGCACTTTGCAACAGCAGCGTCTTGGCTGCGAGAAAGGCGGTCATGGCTTCGTCATACCGGCCTTGCCGGTCCATGATGCCGCCCAGTTCATACGCGACGTTTGCACGAAGGATTTGATCAGTGCTGACGGGAAAGGTGCGGAGTAATTTTTCAGCAGCTTCCAGCCGGCCTTCCTGGCGATCCAACCGGGCGCGCAAGAGCAGGGCTGTGGCGCAGGTCACGTCCGACTGCAACGCACGGTCAACCAAACTGGCAGCATCTTCCGACCGGCGAAGCCGTTCATAAACTTCCGCCAATTTGACGAGATTCGTTGGGGAAGCATTTTTTTCTTCCAAGGCGCATTTGAAATAGCGCTCGGCCATGGCGAAACTGCCAAAATCGAGACTTTTCTGGCCGGCAGCCACCAGTGTTTCTATTTTTTTGGAAGCCACACGCACGGCTTGGTCAAAGCATCGTTCAGCGGCGGCATAATCATAACGCACCCCATGCATGCGGCCCAAGTCCAGCAGAATGCCGGCATTGGAAGGATTCAGTCGGCTGGCGCGTTCCATCAACTCGATGGCCGTTTGAAAATCAAACTGTTTCCAAGCCTCATTGACTGCTTCAAATATGCGGTTTAGCGAGCCTTGGGAAACCAAGGATGGTCGTTTCATGTTTGGCTATGATGCGTTCCGTTGCGTGGTTAGGACGAGTTGTTCACTTTGCGCCAAACATTGTTCCTGCTGCGACGAATTTAATGACGGCGATTTTGGCAGGCCGCCTTCTGAAAATCTAAAGCCTGCAACGATTATTATTGAGACGCATTCGCGTCGGGCGTCAACTCGGTAATGGGAAGTGGTGGTAATTCCCCACTGTCAACCTGTGACTGGGTCGCTATGCGATTCGCTTCTATCGCGATGATTTGCACTTCCGGCGTCAAACCTGGGGATAACTGGTCGGCCAGGGGATTTTGCACCGAGGCATGTCCTCCATTTAAGCTGGTATTCATGCCTCCGGAATTATTTCCGCCGCTGTTTCCAGGGTCGTTGTATCCATTTCCACCGCCGCGATTGCGTCCGGGGAAATTTCCACCGCGATTGCCGAAACGGTTGTTAAATCCATTGGCGCCGGGATTTCCGCCGGGCGGGGGGATTCCGAATGACGACGCTGGCGCGGCACCGGAAGTGGGCGTCGCGGCCACCAGCGGAAGCGCCTGCACGATGCCGTGATTGTTGAAAGTCACGATGCCGGCTTTTTCATCAATCTTGGTGACTTCAATGTCGTCCTGCCGCTGGCCTTCGGTGAGAATGTAGCCATCTTGTCCCGGCGGTTTGCCGGCCACCTTGAACAAAACCTGCAACTGCCCGAAGATGGTCATGATGCCGTTGGGCGTGATTTTGACCGGCGGTTCGGCGGGCGTCGCGTTCGGGTCAACCACCGGCGGCGGGTTCAGGCCGAAAATATTCCGCACGACCACTGGCGCGTAGGGATTGCCCGGCAACAATACATTGTCCGCACGCAGGCTGGAGTTCAAGGCCAGCCCGCCCGCGAGGCAGATTAAAATTTTCCCCGTAAGTTTCATCAATTAAGTTTACTATGAGCCGTCCTTAAATTCAACACCGCCGGAGAAGTTTGGTTGCGGTTAAAACTCTTTTGGGGAAATCACATTTTATTTTTGTGTCCCCGGTCCTGTTTGTGGTTAAATCATTGCATGGCGCATTCGTCTATCGGCTAGGACACGGCCTTCTCAAGGCTGGGAGACGGGTTCGATTCCCGTATGCGCTACCAATTTTATGACCAATGCGTTTCAAATCATTTTCACGCCCGCCAGTGCGGCGGAACTGGCGCGGATGCCCAAGGAACTGCAGTTGCAAATCCTTGGCGATTTTCGCGGCCTGCCGCAGCAGGTGCGCGGCACGGAATTGGACGAGTTCGGGAAACTGGAGCAGGGCGAACGGACGTTGCACCGGTTTCGCGTGGGCGATTACCGCGTTTATTTTGAGCGGCATGATTTGGGCGTGCTGGTTCACCGGATTTTGAGCAGGCACACATTGAAAGATTTTCTTTTCAGGTCCGGCTTGAAAATAGGTGAGGACGAAGCGCTTCAGGAAAATCCAAAATTCTGGGAATTGATCGAATCGGCGAAAACTTCCGCGAAGGCGTAATTATCCAACATCTTCGCCGAGTTCCACGTTCCAGTAGGCGAGGTCAATGAAATGTTTCCAACTGTCGTGCCGTTGCAGGGTGAAATTGATCTGCACGAACGGACGCCATTTGGGTCGCTTGGGTTTGCGGACGAGGTGCATGGCGGCTTCCTGCGGTGTGCGGTTGGCCTTGCGCGTGTTGCACTCGATGCAGGAGCAGACAATGTTTTCCCAAGTCGTCGGGCCACCACGGTCGCGCGGGACGACGTGATCCAGGTTCAAATCTTTCCGGTCAAAAACTTCGCCGCAATACTGGCAGGTGTTTTTGTCGCGCTCAAAAATGTTGTGACGCGTGAACTTCACCTCTTTTTTCGGCATCCGGTCATACATGAGCAGCAGGATGACGCGCGGGACGCGGATGCGAAAGGAAATGGCGTGGACGGATTCCTCGTGCGGCGCGGAATCGGAAAGGGTGCGCCATTCGGAAAAATTAAAAGTGCGGAACGAGCCGTCCGTTTCGTTCATGACGACCTGCGCCTGGCCTTGAAAAAGCAGCGTCAGGGCGCGACGGGCGGTGCAGACGTTGACCGCCTGCCATAACCGGTTCAACACAAGCACATGTTGGTGCAGCGCGGTATTCATGGCACAGACGCGCGGAAATTACCAGAGCCTGCGGCGCGGGTCAATTCCCGGGATGTGACGGAAAGGTGACGAAATTTTTTGTCTGTTACGCGTGGCGTTGCCAAACCTTGTGACGTTTGGTTAATCTTACAGCATGAAATTTTACGCCGCGCTCGTGATTGCCATACTCGCCGTCGGGTTGTCGCCTGCGCGCGCCCAAAGTGCGGACGACCAATACCTCATCATTTACAGTTTGATCCAGCAGGCCGACACGCTGGCCGGCTCCGGCGATCCGCGACAGGCGCTGGCGCAATACAGCGAGATTCAAGGCGAGCTGCAAAAATTCCAGAATGTCTTTCCGGATTGGAATCCAAAAATCGTCAACTTCCGGCTGAAATATGTCGCGGGAAAAATCTCGGAAATCGAGGCGCAATTTCCGGCGGCGGTTGCGCCAACCAATTCAATGGCAAATGCGACGTCGCAAATTTCTACCGCGACAAATGCAGGTTCGGAAATTTCCAACGTCAGTTCAGACGCGGAACTGGCGGCGTTGCGCGGTCAGGTTCAACAATTGCAGTCGGACAACGCAACGCTCACCGCAAAATTGAAAGAGGCTTTGGCCGTGGAGCCGGCGGCGGTTGATCCGCGTGAACTGGCGAAGGCGCAGGAACAGATCCAGTCGCTGATGAAAGAAAATGATTTGCTGAAGGCCGACTTGGCGCAGGCTAAAAATGAAACAAATAATTCTGAAGCCACGGCGGAACTGGTCCAGGCGCAGGAGCAAGTCCAGTCGTTGACGAAGGAAAATGACCTGCTCAAGTCGGACATGGCGCAGGAGCGCACGAACACGGTGCTGGACACAAACGCCTTGATGGAAGTGCAGGCGGCTCTGACGGAAGCGAACAAAAAACTAGCCGACCAAACCGAACGTGCGGACAAACTGGCGTCGGACAATGCGGCGTTGCAAACGCGGGTGCAATCGTTGCTCGCCAGCCCGGGCGCGATGGACGCGTTGCGCGATGAAAATGCGCTGCTGAAAAAGCAGCTCGCCGAATCGCAAACGTCGTCGGCGACGAACCGGCCGGAAATGGACCGGTTGAATTCCGACTTGAAGCAGGCGCGGTTGCAAATTGCCACCTTGCAATCGGACACGCAGGTCAAGCAATTGGAAAAAGCGGTGCTGGAAAACCGGATTAAAGAATTACAGGACGCTGCGGCAACAAATCCACCGCCAGCGTCAGGCCAGAAGGAAAGCGTGTCGCTCATCCGCGAATTGACCCAGGAGCGCGATGATTTGCTGGCGAAACTCGGCGCGGCGAACAAGGAGATTTATGGCCGCAATAAGCAGGGCGCGGCTGCGCAGATCAATGGATTGACGGACGAGATTAAAACCTTGCGCGCGCGGCTGGCGATGGACGAGGCGTCCGCCGTGCCCTACACGCCGGAAGAACTGGCGTTGTTTAAGCAGCCAGCGCCGCAACTGGCGAACCCCGACGCGGAGAAAAAATCCATCAACGAACTGCCCGGCGGTTCGGCGGAACTCGTGGCTGAGGCGCAGAATTATTTTTCCGCGAAGCAATATGACAAGGCGGCGGCGGATTATCAGAAAATTTTGCAGCGCGATGAAAATAATTCGCTCGTGCTGGGGAATCTGGCGGCGATTGAAATGGAGCAGGGCAAGCTGGACGACGCGGAAAAGCACATCAAGGCCGCCATCGCGCAAAACCCGGACGACGCCTATAATCTTTCGACTCTCGGCTATCTGAAATTTCGCCAGGAAAAATATGACGAGGCGCTCGACGCGTTGAGCCGCGCCGCAAAATTAGATCCGCAAAATCCTGAAATCGAAAATTATCTCGGCGTGACCTTGAGCCACAAGGGGCTGCGCGCACCCGCAGAGGCGGCCTTGCGCAAAGCCATTTTGCTCGATCCAAATTACGCCGCCGCCCACAACAATCTGGCCGTGATCTATCTCAACGAACAGCCGCCGCTGGTGCAACTCGCGCGCTGGCATTATCAAAAGGCGCTTGATGCCGGCCAGCCTCACAATCCCGACCTGGAAAAAGCACTGGACGCAGCGGGCGCGCCGCCGAGTCCACAGTGATTTTCAAAATGCTGCGCCAGTTTTTCCATGAATTGACCATCGCCACGCGCGGGCGCGGGCTTTACGAATTCACGCGCGACGTGGAAAAATGGCTGGCGCAAAATAAATTCAACGACGGCCTGCTGACGATTCATTTGCAGCACACGTCCGCTTCGCTGCTCATCCAGGAAAATGCCGACCCGGACGTGCGTCGCGATTTGGAATCATTTTTCCAGCGGCTCGTGCCGGACGGCGACCCGCTTTTCATCCACACGGCAGAAGGCGACGACGACATGCCCGCGCACATCCGCACCGCGTTGACTACGGTGAATTTAAGCATTCCCGTTCGCGCCGGTCGGCCCGCGCTCGGGACGTGGCAGGGGATTTATCTGTGGGAACATCGCACGCATCCGCACACGCGCCGCCTTGCGCTGCATTTCATCGGTGAATAAAAACTCGCCAAGCGCCATCGTCAATGGCAGGTTGCCAGCAATTTATGCGATCCATCAAGTTTTCATGCTGCCCTGTTTTTGCGGCAACCATTTTAAGTTTTGCCTCCATCGTTCACGGTGAAAATACCACGAACACTTTTGGTTTCACCGGCCCGGAATTTTATCCGATTGACGATGGCATCAGCCTGCTGCACTCGGCGGATTTGGATGGCGACGGCCTGAACGACCTGATCGTCGCCAACAATCTGCGTTCAAAAATCAATCTGCTTTACAACCGCCCGGGTAAAACCAATCAAATTGACGCCGCCACGCCCGGGCGCAAACTTGAACTGAACGAGCTGCCGCCGGACGCACGCTTCCGCATTGATTCGATTCCGGTGGATGAACACATCGGCGGCATGGTCGTGGCTGATTTGAACGGTGATGGACGGCCCGACATCGCTTTTTTTGGCGATGGCAAAGACCTTGAAGTGATTTACAATCTCGGCACCAATAGCTGGAGCGATCCGAAACGCTGGCACATTGATGACGGGCAGATGACCGCAAACGCATTGGCTGAAGGCGATTTGAACGGCGACGGCCGCACCGACCTGGTTTTGATCGGCGACAACGGCTCGCTTTATTTTCTCGCCCAAAATGCGGATCACACTTTGGCCGAGCCGATAAAAATTCCCTATTCCGGCACGCCCAAAGCCGTGCAGATCGTGGATGTCGACGCCGACGGAAAAAACGATCTGCTGCTCGTGGATTTTGACAGCCCGACGCCGTTTCGTTTCCGCCTGCAAAATTCCAGCGGCCAGCTTGGGCCGGAAATTTATTTCAAGGTTCCGCCCATCCGCTCGTTTGACGCGGACAATTTGGGTGGCGACGCGCAAGATTACGTTGTGACCATCGCGCAGAGTTCCGGGCGCGCGGAAGTTTCGCAATTCACGCGCAAGCCATCGGAAATTTTGTCCGGCGCGTTTCATCGCGGCCAATTCCAAATCCTGCCGTTGAACAAAGCCGACGTGGCGCAACGCGGCTTGCTGTGGGCGGATGTCAACGGCGATGGCCGTCCCGACCTGCTCGTGGCCGAACCGGCGAGCGGCCAGTTGTCCGTGTATTTGCAGCAGGCCGACGGTTCGCTCGCGCCGGCAAAAACCTTTCCGACGCTCGCGGGTGTGAGCCAGATCGTGGCGGCGGATTTGAACGGCGACGGCAAGCCGAGCATTTTCCTTTTGAGCCAGGACGAGCGCGCGGTCGGCGTGACACAGTTTGACAAAAATGGAAAATTGCCGTTCCCGACATTGCTTCCGCTCGATGGCAAACCGCTCGCGATGACCGTCGGCGCGTTGAAGCCCGGCGCAAAGCCGACGCTCGCCATCATCGTGGACAAGGACGGCCAGCGCTCGCTGGTGACGCGCGCGGCGGACGGCAAAATGAAAACGCAAAAATTGAGCGACAGTTTCAAATCCAATCCGTCGTCTTTCACCATCGAGGACGTGAACCAAGATGGCCTCGCGGATTTGGTCGTGTTGATTCCGTATGAAAAGGTAAAAGTGCTGTTGCAAAAATCCGGCGGCGATTTTGACGAGGTGGATGTTGACCCGCCCGGCGGCGCGCTGGACCAGCCGTGGCTCGCTTCGGCGGACGTGGACGGCGATGGCAAGCCGGAGTTATTGCTGCCGCAGAAAAATTTCGTGCGCGCGGTCGTGCTGGAGCGCGGCGACAAAATCCAAGGCTCGACGAACCAGCCGGGCTGGGTTTTCCGCGTGAAAGACCAGATCAACGGCGTGGAAAGTGATTCGCGCATCGTCGGCGCGACGGCGATCCAAAACGGGAAAAATTCCACGCCGTCAATTTTCCTGTTCGATGCGGAGCACAAACAATTGACGTTATGCGAGCGTGACGCGACGGGCGTTTGGCAGATTGTCCGCAACATTGAATTGCCGGCGACGGATTTCAGCAGCGTGCAATCGGTTGCTCTCGGTGATGAAAATGTCAAGAGCGTCGCTTTTCTCGGCCAGAACACGGTCGCATGGCTGGCGCTGGCGGGAGATGTCTGGGATTTCACCGCGCTTGACGGCTACGAAACGCCGATCAAGGACGGTTATCTGAATGACGTGGTGGCGGGCGATCTGACCGGCAGCGGGCGCAAGGATTTGATCTTCATGGAGACGGCGAAAAATTATCTCGACCTTGTCAGTTTCAGTTCAAATCACAAACTGGTTCCGACCGACCGCTGGCAGGTTTTCGAGCAGCACACGTTTCGCGGAGCGAACAACGCGATGCCCGAACCGCGCGAGGTGTTGGTCGCCGATGTCACCGGCGACAAGAAAAATGATCTGATTGTCCTCGTGCACGACCGGATTCTGGTTTACCCGCAGGAGTGAAGCGCGTTGAATCGCGAAAGGTTAAATTGTTGAACAGTTCAATGATTCACGATTCAAAAAACAACGCTTCTCAATTCAACTGCGGCGGGCGCGGCGCAAACGCCTTGAACGAAAGTCCGTCCGGCGTGGTGGTGCCGTTGAAAACGGAGAAGAAAAAGTATTTGGAAACATGGTCGTAATCCGGCAACAGGGAAAAATCCATCCAATCGCGGACGCCTATTGGCACCGCCGCCATCGCATTGATTCCGCCGTTGGAAGTGGATTGATTTTTCAGCAGGGTGAACGCGGAACGCATGATTTCGCGTTGATTTTCATAACCGAACAAACCACCGCCGGTGCCGCCGATGTGTTGCGCTGCCTCGGCGAGACCGGCAGTTTCACCCAACGGCTTGACCGGACTGCCGACGCTGCGCAGAAAACCTTCCAAAATCGAAGAGTCCGTGCTGATCGCGAGATAACCGCTGCTCGTCGTCAGATAAATCGAGCGCGAAACCGGCGCGGTCGCCCCGCCCGGCAATCGCGCTGCGGGCAGGGAAATGCCGTAAATTTTTTTGCCGAGAAAATCGCGCGGTTCCGTCGAGTGTTGCCCATACATCAGTGACATGACATTTTTGACGGCAAGGATGGCTTGCTCGGGGTTCGTTGCGGCGAACAGGAAGATGGACGGGGCGCTGTTCATATCCGCGATGGAACTTCCAGCAGGCGCTTTTTGATAACTGATGAAATCGTCGCCAAGGTTGCCGATGAGATTTTTGCGAAGGTCAAAGCCCGGGTCATTTAACTGCGCGCCCGCGTTGGCCATCGCGATGACGGCGTTAAGGCTGCTCAAGGCGGCGGGCGAAATGTTTCCCAGCATGGTTTCCAGCGCGATCCAGCCCTTCTGGCCATCCACGCGCCAGCGCCAGAATTTCACCGCGTCAGCCGGCACGAACGGCGGCGCGCTTGAGTCTTTGGTCGCGGCGGCGATGATTTTGAAAAGACCGGTGCGGTCGTTTTCCGGCGCGGAGAGGAAGAAATCCATCTCCGAACCGTCATGTGATTCGCGGGCGGCAAAACTCGCGCTCTTCAATCCCGCCGCGCCAAAAGCGATAAGCGCCTTGCTCCAGGAAAACTGCGGCATGGGGCTGGGCGCGTCGGGATTCGGCTCCGGTTGAGGGATGCCGTCGAGCACGTTGAAAAAAGTTTTCGCGTTGAACCAGCCGTAATACAACGGTGAATCGCGGAATCGCGCGAGTTTATCGGCGGCAAAAATCGCGTTATCATTCAGCGCGGGCGCGGAACTGCCAGTCAGATGCGCGACGACAGGTTCGACAGCCTTGACTGAATTGCCGACGATCAACAGGGATTCAAATTGCCCGATGACGAGTTCGCCGGGCCTGGCAGGCGGCGTTTCCTTGCCGAGTTCCGAGACGGGCTGGCGTTTGGGAAAAATGCCAGACAGTGACGCGGGAATGTCGTTGCTCGAAAGCGGCACGATGGAAAACTGGATTCCTCGAATGGTTTCCGAGCGCAGCGGTTTGCCATCATCGTTCCATTTTTTTTGCAGCGCGGCGAGATTGGTCTTAAGCAGGTCGCTTTTGTCCTTCGCATCAACCAGCAAAATCAGGCCGGGTGACTGGTCGCCGGTTCCGTCCCAGCCGTTTTGCGTGACGGCGAAAGTGAACTGGCCTTGCGGCAAGTCCTTAAAATCGGCGAGCTTCACTCCGAGGTCTTTTTCCACCGGCGCGACGAACGATTCGTTCCATTTGCCGATGAATTTGTCATGGAACGGTTTCATCGCCGGATCGTTCCACAAAAGCCATTGCGGCGACTGGTTCATCGTGGAGCGGAGCGTCGTGCAATCCGGCGCGGTGACGACGAACAACGTATCTGACGGCAAAAGATTTTCGGCGGCCGGAATCGCGGCGCGCAGTGAATCAGTAACTGTCAGCGACGCGCCCAACGCGGCAAAAAGAAACAGACGGAAGGTTCTTATCATAATCAATTAAGTTCGACAGCGGCGAAAGGTTGCGCGGAAACAACGGATTTATTTTTCATCCGGTTTTTGCTTCGTGCGGCTCGGCGGTTCGAGATAGCGATACGGATTGTTCGGATTGTCGGCGGCGTAGGCGAAGGCGTCGCGATGGTCGAGAAAGTTTTTAACGAGTTCAACTGGAATCGCAAAGCCGAGCCCTTCGCCGAACGTGATTTTCATATTCGTCACGCCGACGACTTCGCCAGCGAGATTAAAGAGCGGGCCGCCGCTGTTGCCAGGATTGATCTGGGTGCTGGTCTGCAAATAAAGTTCGCCTTCCAGCTCGCGCGTCTTGGTGCTTAAGATGCCCTGCGTCACCGTGCGTTCGAGGCCGAGCGGGCTGCCGATGGCGAAAACTTCATCGCCCACATTCAACGCATCGGAACTGCCGAGCGTGACATATTTGAACTTCGGCGCGTTTTTATCCTCGATTTTCAGCAGCGCAAGATCGTGAAATTTGTTGATGGCGACGATGCGGACTTGTTTGTAAGTGTCGCGCTGAAGCTGGCCGTTTTCCTGATGATAAACCTCCACGGAAATTTCCGTCTCGCCTTCGATGACGTGAAAATTCGTGATGAGATAACCGTCCGCGTTGATGAAAAATCCCGAGCCGAGACCTTCCGGCGTGCGGACTTGGACGACGGCCTCGCCAATCTGTTTGACAAGCGAACTCACATCGCGCGCGGGCGATGCGAGCAGGTTGGCGTAATAAAATTGCGGCGCGGCGTTGACATTGAGAAATGGGTTGGCGGCAGACGAACCGTGCGGCGCGGTCGGGTCGGTTTTGGAAATGCCAGCGATGGAACTACGCGGCACGACGAGCACGGTGTAGCCCAAGTCCACGACGATGGAATCGGATTTTTCGGCGAGAATTTTGCCGGTGACAGCGGCTTTGTCTTTGAGTTGGATCGTGTCAGCGATTGCGAAATTCGCAGCACAGACAACCAGAGCCAGCAATGCAAAATGTTTTTTCAACGACATTGTCGGACAATAATGCAGCCGCAAGGCTTTGACAAGTCGCGCGGGGAAAATTCTGTCGGATGATTTAAGCAAAATATCGGTGTGATGAGATCAAAACCATGGAGTTGTGGTGCAAGCCAAAAAAACCAACCCAAATCATCCCGGAGGATTTGATTCGGGTTGATAATGTTTGCTTTAGGGTTGGCTATGGCAAAACTAAATTCGTCGCCCGATTTTCAGGCGTTGAAAGCAGCCAAAAACAACTAATCCAACCAAAAGACAGCCAGTGGTCGTGGGTTCTGGAGCAGGAACGGGCACGACGTAATTTTGTCCGTCGGGGCTTATTAAGCCCACTAGGTTTGCCTGTGCAGTAAGGCCGGGCAGGCTTGCTAACATGGCGGCGGCCTCGGTCGTGACGGCGTTATTATCACTAAAGGTGACAGTATAAGTTCCCACTTTCGCGGCTACATCTTCCCAAATGGCAACCTGTAGAGCCGCAGCGTCCTGACCATTCGCAGTGGCAGCAGGAAAGTATGCCGCCCATAATTTCTCGATATCAGTTGCGCCTATAAGACCCATGGGACCTGCTGGAGCCAGCGGAGCAAGTGAAAGGCTGGTGTAATTGTAGTCGGTCAACGTCGTGGTCGGCGCGTCACGAAATACATCAATGCAGAAAGATGGCGTCGCTACTCCATCAACTGTCAGATTGTATATTCCAGCCGCCACTTCACTTGGACCAAAGCTGAAGGTGCCACCGCCCTGAAGAGTTAGATCTTCCACGGGACTTACGCTGTCAAATGAGAGTGTAACTTGGGCGTCCGCGTGAAAAATACATATAACCAAACCTGCAACGCATAAGCCTGCAGCCAACAGATGAGGACTGTTTCTTTTCATGTATTTATTTTCTGATATTTATTTTGTGCTGTTATCCCGGTAATCCCGATTGAATCCTTAATGGCGAACCAGGTTCTTGAGGCAAAAATAAAAAAAAGCGCCAGCGCGTAGACTGCATACCAAAACACGCCCCCAAGGGAACGCGTTAAACTGATTGTGTTTGCTCGAATACGCATGATTGATCTGAATTTTTTATTATAAAGTTAAGAAAATTCTGAGACGGGACAAAAGTCCGGCGGATTCCGGTCGCCAACCAAATCCGCGTGCGGGCATTTGCCGGTCGTGGTTAAACGTCGCATTTCTATTGATTGGTTCCCCCGAGTTGGTCATTACCTGCACGCAACGATCGTCCCACAATTCAATCATTCGCAGGTCTTTTACATTAGTCACTTCCAAATCCGGCAATCCATAACTGGCCAGCCATTTTTTAATCATGACAACCTGTCTGGGCGAAGAGGCGCGTGCGGTGAATATTTTCACGGTTTTTCCCTCGGCAATCCATTTTCTCAAGCGGTTCAGCATCGGCATGATGGGGCTGCCAATTTTTTCCAAACCCTTGTTTTCACGTTTATTTCCCAGGTCATGCGCCAGCGTCCCATCTAGATCAACGCCAATCCAAGGAGAACCGCCATAACGCACTTGCGTCTTGTCCGTGAATTTCTGGCCGCATCTCCTGCACACACCGATGTAACGTCCATCGTCGGCCCAAAAAGGCTTCAATTCCTCGCCACAACAGGCCGTTGGCAGTTCAGATGAAAAACTGACTTCAACTTCGCTTTGACCGAACATTGGCACCCGGCGCGCACTGCGAGGTGCCGCTTCGGTTGAAACCATTTCTTGCATGTCGTTCGTGTCCATGTGTGTAAACCAAGCTGTTTTGCGCTCGATTTTAAGCTTCATTTTTCGGAAGCATTCGTTGTTTTTTTACTGACTCCTTTATCGGCTGTCCCTGCGGCTTTTACAATCATTACATATTTACAATCGGTGGTGAGTTGCTCACGTATCATTGGAAATGTTCACGAAAGGAAAAAATTATTCACAAGCGGCCAGGACAATGGCTTGAAGCCCCAAAGTTATTAACAAAAGCGACAAGTTATTGACAAAACGCAACAAACCATTGACAGAATCGCGATTGGGATTTTTAATGCACGCGTTCCGAAGATTAATTTAATATTTTCGAAGCGACTTTGCTTTTGATGTAAAAAAGCTGACGAAGTTTGTGGATTGTATGTCACAAGTTAGCACCATTCAGACGAATCAATTGCCTCAAGAGCAGGGCAACGGTGGATTGGCGCGTTTATCATATGGAACTTTGGGAAGGCTGGCCTGCAAGTGCTCGACAAAAAACGACGCGGATTTTCTGATCAAGAAAGATAAAATCATTTGCGCCTCTTGTGGCCGGGAAATTTTATGTCTTCCGCCCTTGATGGGAGTTTACGCCGCCACCTGCAATTGCTGCGCCTCTGTCTCGGTCAAATCCACTTTCGTTTTGGATGCGCGGGGCATTTATACCTGCACATGGTGTGGTCGAACAAGGTAAGACGCGGCGGTAAAATTCATAAATTTCTTTGAAGCGGATCATTTAGTTGTCGGTCTTGGAATCGGCAACCTGCGATAAATGTTGTGAATAAACTAAAAAATCTTCGTGGTTGAATCTTGCAATTTTCTCATCGGCGCGCAGGCAACGCAGTCGGGCATCATGCCATTGTTTGCCACTTGCGTCGGGTCCCAAAAATTACGGTGAAAACGGAAGAATTATGTTGTTCCAATTGAGGAATTTTACAAAACTAAAACAGCAACCAACCTCCATCATCCAATTCCAACAAAAAATATGGCGAGAATGAGCATTATGAATTCAACCGCAAACAACGTTGTCCGTCACACCAGAAATTTTTTTCAAAAGACGATGTCTTCCATCTGCTTCAATGTGCCTCGCGCCATTTTTTCCAAGGTGTTGGTTTTCTCTGTCATGGGATTGGCCGTGCGCGTCTGCTTGGCCCAGGAATCTGCCACGAATTCCGCGCCTCCGTCAAAACCTACGCCTTACCTGACTGCCGAGGAAGAGTTGAAGACTTTTCAATTGCCGGAAGGTTACAGCATGGAACTGGTGGTCGGCGATCCGATCATCAAGGAACCGGTCGTATCGGTTTTTGACGGGAATGGGCGCATGTATGTGTCCGAAATGCGCACCTATATGCAGAACATTGACGGCGTGGGAGAACACGTCCCGACGAGCCGCGTTTCGCTGCATTGGTCGAGCAAGGGCGACGGCGTTTTTGACAAGCACAGTGTGTTTATTGATAACCTTGTTCTTCCCCGCATGATTCTGCCGTTGGGGACGAATGGCGTGCTGGTCAACGCAACGGATTCCGATGACGTCTGGTTGTATCGCGACACCAACAACGACGGAGTGGCGGACACAAAGGAACTTTTTTACGCGGGCGGAAACCGGGGCGAAAATCTTGAACATCAATCCAGCGGCTTGATTTGGGCCAAGGACAATTGGATTTACCAGACATTAAACAATTATCGCCTGCGAGCCGTCATTGGCACCAACGGCCTAACTTCCATCAAAGAAACAACGCCCGCCAACGGCGGCCAATGGGGAGCTTCCCAGGATGATTACGGCAAAATCTGGTTCGTGAATGCGAGCGGCGAACAGGGGCCGACCGATTATCAGGAGCCGTTCATTTATGGCCGGATCAAGGCGCAAAATGAACCCTCCCAGGAATTCATGCAGGTCTGGCCGCTGGTCGGGTTAGGCGATGTGCAAGGCGGACTGCATCGCGTTCGTCCGGCAGACAAAACTCTCAACTACACTACATCCGCCGCTGGAATAGAAATTTACCGTGGTGATCGCCTGCCGCCGGAATTATACGGCAATATGTTTTTTGACGAGCCAGTGGGACGGCTCATTCGCCGCAGCATAGTTACAGTGAACGATGGCATCACGCATTTGACCAACGCATACGGACATTCTGAATTCATGCGCTCGACGGATCCGAATTTCCGCCCGGTCAACATCACGACCGCGCCGGACGGCACAATGTTCATTACGGATATGTATCGCGGCATCATTCAAGAGGCCACATGGGTCAGCAAAGGTTCCTACTTGCGGCCAAGAGTGCAGGAAAACGAACTTGAGAATAATTTTGGACGCGGGCGCATCTGGCGCTTGACCTATAAAGGCATGAAACCGGGCCCACAACCGCATATGCTGGATCAAACACCGGCTGAACTGGTTCCCTATCTCGCCCATCCCAACGGCTGGTGGCGCGACACGGCGCAAAAATTGATTGTCTTGAGCGGCGATAAATCAGTCGTGCCTGCGTTGCTGGACATGGTGAACTCGAATCCGAATCCTCTGGCTCGGATTGATGCGCTCTGGACTTTGGAAGGTTTGAATTCAGTTCAACCTGATTTGATCCGCAGCACGCTCAAAGACCAGGACGCTCATGTGCGCGCCGCTGCCATCCGCGTCAGCGAATCACTTTACAAACAGGGAGACCATTCGCTCGTTTCTGATGTCACATCGCTTACAAACGATCCTGATCCGAACGTGGTCATTCAAGTGATGATGACCGCGAATCTGCTCGAATGGACAAATGCGGCCGCTTTGATTCAAGCCACCATCGCCGCACATTCGGGAACCGGCATAAGCCAAATCGGCGCGCAATTGCATAAAGCGGGTTCCACTTTCACCCAATTCGCGGGAAATGACCGGAGAATTCTTGACCGTGGAGAAGCCATTTACAAAGGGCTTTGTTTCGCCTGTCACGGGCAAAATGGCGAAGGCGCGCCTGTGCCGGGTTCCAAATCGGGCGAGACCATCGCCCCGCCATTTGCCCGCGCCAAAATCGCCGGTGATCTCAGCGACAATATCATCAGCGTCATTCTCAAAGGCATGAAAGGCCCGGTGGCCGGCAAGACCTACGACGCACAAATGATAGCGATGGAAAATAATGACGATGCGTGGATTGCGGACGTTGCCTCTTATGTCCGCAACAGTTTCGG
>DATAUQ010000058.1:0-15973 GCA_036268155.1 Verrucomicrobiia bacterium
GGCAAACCGTTTTCACCGATGATCGGATGACCTTTTTCATCCTTCTTCACCTTGATGACGCCGGCCTCGATCATTTCGTTGTAAAGATCGTTGCCTTCGCGCGTGCGTTCACCGACGCCCGCGAACATCGAAATACCGCCGTGCAGTTTCGCGATATTGTTGATGAGTTCCATGATGACGACAGTCTTGCCGACGCCAGCGCCACCGAAGGCGCCGACTTTGCCGCCCTTCAAAAACGGGCAGATCAAATCAATGACCTTGATGCCGGTCGCCAAAATTTGCGGGCTGGTGGACTGGTCCACAAGCGGCGGCGCGGCGCGATGAATGGGCAGATATTTGTCGGCCTTCACCGGGCCTTGTTCGTCCACGGCCTCGCCAGTGACATTGAACACTCGACCCATGACGGCTTCGCCCACGGGCATGGAAATCGGCGCGCCGGTGTCCACGGCCTCGTAACCGCGCTTGAGACCCTCGGTCGTGCTCATGGCGACGGCGCGCACCCAGTTGTCGCCGAGGTGCTGCTGCACTTCGAGCGTCAACTTAACGGCCTGCCCCTGCACGGTGAAGTTCACCACGAGCGCGTTGTAAATGGCGGGAAGCTGGTCGGGAAATTCCACGTCCACGACCGGGCCGATGATTTGAACGATTTTGCCTTTGTTCATAAAAATAATTTTTTTAACCAACCGCCATTTGTGCGGTGGTGATTTCCAATAATTCCTTCGTGATATTCGCCTGACGCAGCTTGTTGTATTCGAGCGTCAGATCTTTGATGAGTTGTTTCGCGTTGTCGGTTGCGTTTTTCATCGCGACCATGCGCGCGCTTTGCTCGCTGGCCTTGGCTTCGAGCAAAATCTGGTGCATCTGAAAATTCAAACTGTGCGGCAGCAATTCGCTCAACACGCTTTTTTCGTCCGGCTCAAATTCAAATGAATCCGTCCGCACACCCGCGCTTTGCAATTCTGATTGCGGAGCGTTGACGCCGGCGGTGACGGCCTGAATTTTTCCGACCGGTAAAAACGGAATCGTTTTAGGCTGCTGCACCAGGGTTGAAACGAATTTCGTGTATAAAATGTCCACGGCGTCTGCTTCGTTCTTCAAAAACAGATCCTGCGCGAATTTTGAAATCGCCCGCGCCTCGGCAAATGTCGGCGTGTCTTTATAAGTGAATTCCGCAGCGAGTTGCCGCTTAGTGCGCGCAATAAATTGCGACGCTTTGCGACCGGCGGTGATAAAAACGGTCGTATTACCTTTGTCCAGTTTTCCGATTTCGCGAAACAAATTTCCGTTCAAGCCGCCGCATAAACCACGATCCGAACTCACCACGATAATCGCGCGTTTTTTCACTTCGCGATTTTCCATCAGCGGATGCTCAAACGACGCGATTCGCGGACCGGCTTCAGCCAGAATTGCGTTCATCAAATCCGCATACGGACGTCCCACCAGCGCGGCCTGCTGCGCCTTGCGCATCTTGGCCGCCGCCACCATCTGCATCGCCTTGGTGATCTGGGCGGTGTTCTTGACCGACTTGATGCGTCGGCGTATGTCGCGCGTGCTGGGCATGAAAAATTAGCGGTAGCTCGACTTGAATTCCGTCACGGCCGCTTTCAGATCGGTTGCAATCGCGTCGCTGATGGCCTTCTCGTTGCGCACTTTCGTGAGCAACTCGGCTTTGCGCGTGGCGATGAAATCAATGAGCTTCGCCTGAAAATCCTTGATCTTGTCCACGGCCACATCGTCCACAAAACCGTTTTGCGACGCCCACAAAACCACGACCTGCACTTCGACCGGCAATGGGCTGTATTGATTCTGCTTGAACAATTCGACGATGCGTTTGCCGCGTTCGAGCAACGCCTGCGTTTTTGCGTCGAGGTCGGAACCGAATTGCGCGAACGCCGCTAGTTCGCGGAACTGCGCGAGATCGCCTTTGATACGACCGGCGACTTGTTTCATCGCCTTGATTTGTGCGGCGGAACCGACGCGCGAGACCGAAAGACCGACGGAAACGGCGGGGCGAATGCCTTGATAAAACAAATCCGTTTCCAGATAAATCTGGCCGTCCGTGATCGAAATCACGTTCGTCGGAATGTAAGCCGAAACGTCACCGGCTTGCGTTTCAATAATCGGCAGCGCCGTCAAAGAACCGTTGCCATATTTTTCGGAAACGCGCGCGCTGCGTTCCAGCAAACGGCTGTGAAGATAAAATACATCGCCCGGATACGCTTCACGACCCGACGGACGTTTCAAGATGAGCGCGACCTGGCGATACGCCACCGCGTGCTTGGACAAATCATCATAAATGATCAACGCGTCCATGCCATTGTCCATGAACCATTCGCCGATCGCCGCACCGGTGAACGGCGCGAGATATTGATTTGAGGCGGAATCAGAAGCCGCCGCCACGACGATGATCGTGTAAGGCATCGCGCCCGCTTCTTCCAAAATGCCGATGACGCGCGCCACGCTGGATTGCTTCTGACCTATGGCGACGTAGATGTTGTAGATCGGACGGAAATTTTTATCACCAGCGGTTTCAGCAACTTTGTTGATGCGCGCCTGATTGATCATCGCGTCCACGCCAATCGTAGTCTTGCCCGTGCCACGGTCACCGATGATCAATTCGCGTTGACCGCGACCAATCGGAACCATCGCGTCAATCGCCATAATACCGGTCTGCACCGGCTGGCTGACGGATTTACGGCGGATGATGCCGGGCGCAATTTTTTCAACCGGATATGAAACTTCACTTTTGATCGGACCCTTGCCGTCCAGCGGCTGGCCAAGCGTATTGACCACGCGGCCAAGCAATCCTTTGCCAACCGGCACTTGCAGAAGCTTTCCCGTCGTGCGGACTTCATCGCCTTCTTTAATCTTGGTGTAATCGCCCAAAATAATCGCGCCGACTTCGGTTTCTTCAAGGTTGAGCGCGAGGCCGGTGACGCCGTTGCCGAAATCCAACATCTCGTTGAGCATCGTGTCGGTCAGGCCTTCGATCTTCGCCACGCCGTCGCCGATTTCGCGCACGGTGCCGACGTTTTGTTTCGCCGTCGCGGTTTTCGCGCCGCTGATCTGGGCTTCAATTTCCTGTAGCAAGTTA
Organism: Verrucomicrobiia bacterium; assembly: GCA_036268155.1. Classification (GTDB taxonomy): domain Bacteria; phylum Verrucomicrobiota; class Verrucomicrobiia; order Limisphaerales; family UBA11358; genus UBA11358. Next base: position 3,095 of record DATAUQ010000058.1, read on the forward strand.
CTCATAAAATTTTGTTAAAAACTTTCTTCCAATTTCTGCAACCGCATTTTCACGCTGCCGTCGTAAAGGTCGCTGCCAACCTGAATCCGCAAGCCGCCGATGAGCGCCGGATTCTGCGCGAACGAAATGCTCACGCCCGCGCCGTATTTCTTTTTGATTTCGCCGGTCACTTCATTTTGCAAATCCGGCGTCAATGGCGTCGCGCTTTCGACGCGCGCGGCGTGCTGTTCCAAATCCAGCTTCACCAACCGATGCAGGCGCGACAAAATTTCAACGTAACCGCGCGGAGTTTTTTCCGACAGCAACGAAACCATCTGCCGCACGCGGTTTTCGTCCAGCAAACCGTTGGCGTGACAACTGCGGAACAGTTGCCGGGCATCGCGCTGTGCTTGTTTGGAAATTTTCATTCCGGTTTGGTCGGCTTGAAATTCTGAATCCGAATTACGCGGACAATTGTTTTTCGGTTTCTTCCGCGAGCCGTTTCTGATCGTCTGTGGTGAGGATTTTTCCGGTAACGGTCGTTGTCGTCTGCACGACAAGTCTTCCGACTTCGCGTTTCAACGACGCGAGCATTTGCGCGCGTTCCTGCGTGGCAGCTTCGCGCGCCTTGACGACGATTTGTTCCGCAGCAGCAATCGCTTTTTGCGTTTCCGTTTCGCGCACGCGCGCGGCGGCCTGACGCGCCTCATCTATCAGCTTGTTCGCCTTGTCACCGGCGTCGGCCAGGATTTTCTGGCGTTCGATTTCAGTGCGCGCGACATCACCCTGCATTTTTTCGGCGTTGGCGACAGCCTCGGCGATTTTCTGCTTCCGTGCCTCGAGCATGGCGAAAATCGGCCCGTAGGCGTATTTCCACAGCACGAAAAAAACGACAGAAAAACTGATCGTCTGCGCGATCAGTATCCGCCAGTCAATTCCTAGTTTGTCCATAACCGGATTATTTGACGACAAGCCACGCGATGACCGCCCATCCTTCGGCGAGCGCGATGCCGACGAACATGAACGTCAAAATTTTGCCGAACATTCCGGGGTTGCGCGCCATGGCGGTGACACCGCCGGCGGTGGCGATGCCGATGCCGATGGCCGCGCCGCCAAAGGCGAGACCGATGTGGACGTTGCCACCTAAATTACCGACTGCTTGTGCTAACATCATAACTTTTCTTTGGTTGGTTTTGGTTGTCGCAGCCGTTTTATTTTTAACGCGACTGCAAATTTAATTAAATTTAATGGCCGTGTTCTTCTTCCGTGTGCGTGCAAAGCGTGCCGACAAATGCGACGACCAGCATCGCGAACACAAACGCCTGCACGATGCAGACGAACGTTTCGTAAAAATACATTCCCGACGAAAGGATGATTGACCAGAACAATGATTTACCGTGAAAAATCATGTCTAAAATGCTTTCACCAGCAAAAACATTTCCGTAAAGCCGCATCGCCAGCGCGACCGGACGCGCAAATCCGACGGAAAGCAATTCCATCGCCCCGATGAAAAGGAACAGCAGAAAAAACAGCGGATATAACAACTTGCTCGTCTCCATCTTTACGCCGAAAATGTGTTTGGCCAGTCCCCAAACGCCGTTGTAACGCACTGCCCAAAAAAGGCTCATTAGCAGAAAAATTGTCGCCATCACAATCGTGAGATTTGCGTCTGTCGTGGGCGGGCGGAACAGAGGTTTTTCAACGTTGACTGCAAATGGTAACGAATAATTTGCCGACGTTCCATAGCCGATACTGCCGACGCCGGGAACCAAATCCATCAGATTTGAAATGACGATGAAGATAAAAAAAGTCGTCGCGAATGGAAAAACCCAGCGCGTGACGCGTTTGTCCAAAATGTCGCCGATCAAACCTTCCCAGCCTTCAACCATCGCTTCGAGCACGTTTTGCATTCCCGACGGGATTTCCTTGATATTTTTCCAAGTGCTGACACGAACGACGATTAAAATGATCGCCGCCACAATCCAAGTGCAGATCATTGAATTGGTTATCGGCAATCCTAGCACATGAAAAACCGCAGGCGCGGCGGAAGGAACTGTTTCGTCCGCCGACGCGGTTGAATTTGCCGGAGTTGAAACCGACGGCAAACCGCCCGCATTTGTTTGCGAAGGCGATTGCGCGTTTGCCGTCGCCAAAAAAATGGCGGCGAGAAATGCGAGAACGAAAATAATTTTGCCGAGTTGTTTCACTTCAAAATTGTTTCTGACAAAACGAATTGTCTTGTAAGACGAGCCAATTGTGCTGCCGAGAAAATAAAGCCTGCCTCATCGTGAAAAATTTCACAAGCACTTTTTTGTAAATTTTCAGGTTGGTTTCGCAGCGGCTTTCGGCAGAAAACCGGGAAATTCAAGCAATGGCGCAATTTGGATTTTTTTGCGGGGCGAGCGTCCTCGCGAGCCGCCGCTACGTCGAAATGAAAAATTTCCGGCGCAATGATTTCGGCGTTTCGCCAACTTCGCGCAATTTCCGCAGGCTCAAGGCGTCGTGTCGTTTGGCCAGTCGTTCGTTTTTTTCATCCAGCATCAATTCACAGTGAAAAAAATTCGGCGGCGTAAATCCCAGCGCGCGATAAATCAAAATCTGCCGATCCGTGCTGACGAGCAAATCCGCGCCGCGCACGACTTCGGTGATCTGCATCGCCGCGTCGTCCACGACACAGGCAAGTTGATATGCGGGAACGTCGTCGCCGCGCCAGACGACAAAATCGCCAAAATCTTTTCCGGCGACGAATTTTTGTCCGCCAAAATTTCCATCCGTGAAGGAAATCGTCTCGCCGTCGGGAATGCGGAAACGCCAGTTGAATTTAGCAGTTGGCAGATTGGCGCTGGCAGATGGAAATTTTGTCCGGCAAGTTCCGGGATAAATCGGTTCGTCGCCTTCCGCGTGCGGCGCGGTCACGGCTTGCTGGATGTCTTTGCGCGAGCAGGTGCAGGGATAAATAAAATTTCCGATGCGCAATTTTTCCAGAGCGTCACGATAAAAATTCATCCGTTCGCTTTGATTGTATGGCGCGAATTGTCCGCCGACATCCGGGCCTTCGCTCCATTCAAAACCAAGCCAGCGCAAATCTTCCAGCATTTCCGTGACGAATTCCATTTTGAAGCGTGTCGCGTCCAAATCTTCGTTGCGCAAAATCAAATCGCCGCCGTTCGCGCGGGCGCGTTCCTGCGCGATCCAGAATGTCCGCGCGTGGCCAAGATGCAAATAGCCCGTAGGCGACGGCGCGAGACGTCCGCGATAAGTTTGATTCACGGGAACAGAATTAACCACCAAGGCACAAAGACACAAAGTTTTCTTTTCCTGGTGTCCTTGCGACTTGGTGGTTCAAAAAAATTCACACGGATTTGCCGCCAGCCATTCCGTCAAACCCGGCAGCGGCGCGGACAAAATTTTTTGGACTTTGGAAATGTCGAGCGAAGTGTCCAGCGCGCGCGGCGGGCCGGAAAAATCCTTGGCCAAGCCGGATTCGATTTTCGTTTTGATTTCCGGCCAGCGTTTGACGAGCAATTGTCCGATCTGCCAGCGCGACAGTTTTTCCACGCCGGCGACGTGAAAAATTCCCGCGCAATTTTTATTTGCCAGTTCCCAAACCGCGCGCGCCGTTTCGCCGGCAAAAATGGGCGAGCGAAATTCATCCGTGAATAATTTCATGCCGGAAGAATTTTGCAGCGACAATTTTAACTGCTCATTGAAACCGCGATTGCCGGCGCGGGAAATGCCGCCGTTGATGGAAGTGCGGATGACGAGGTGACGCGGATTTTTCAATACGATTTGCTCGGCGGCGACTTTGGTTTCTGCATAGAATGTAATCGGATTCACGCCATCGGTTTCAACGTAATTTCCTTTGCGCCCGCCAAAAACCAAATCGGTGGAAAAGAAAACGAATTGAATTTCCGACGCGAGTTCTGCCAACAATTTTGTCGCTTCGACATTTATCTTATTAGCAAGCGCCGGATTTTTCTGCGCTTCGGAAATGGCTGAAATTGCAGCGCAATGGATGATGAATTGCGGTTTATCATTCTGGAATTCGCGTTCGACAGCGACGAAGTCGAGCAAATCAAAATCCGCGCGTGTGAGCGCCCGCACGCGCCAGCGCGGGGCGAATTTCGGCGCGGTCTGAACCAGATAATTTCCAATCAAACCGTTCGCGCCGGTTATCCAAACAGAGTTCATGATATTTGATGGGTCAAGCCACCGCTTTTCTGCGACGACCTTCTATGTTTGGCAAAAATCCGGTTAATAATCCAATCAAAGGTAAATACGCACAGACTTGAAACACAAAAATAATGCTGGTGCAGTCAGCCAGTTTTCCCAGAACCGCCGAACCGATGCCAGCTAGACCAAACGCCAGACCGAAAAATAATCCGGCAATCGCGCCGACTTTTCCGGGCACCAATTCCTGGGCGTAAACCAGAATGGCCGAAAACGCGGAAGCGAGAATAACACCGATAAAAACTGTCAATATTACAGTCCAAAATAAATTAGCGTGCGGCAGCAGCAGGGTAAATGGAGCAACGCCGAGGATGGAAATCCAAATGACGTATTTGCGCCCAAAATGATCGCCCAAAGGTCCACCGGCAAACGTGCCCGCCGCCACCGCGAACAGGAAAATAAAAAGGCGGATTTGCGCACTCATGATTGAGACGTGGAACTTATCAATCAGATAAAACGTGTAATAGCTCGACAGACTGACGAGATAAAAGAATTTCGAAAACATCAGCGCAACGAGAATCGCGAGCGAATACACAACGGTTTTCTTCGGCAACGGTTTGCGATTTCCAGAATTGTGGGAGCGTGTTTTATTTTTAAGTTGGAACAGATGATTTTTATACCAGCCGCCGACTTTGAAGAGGATGACGATTGCGATCAAAGCAACGATGGAAAACCAAAGGATGTGTGATTGGCCGTGGCGCGTCACGACCAGCGCCGCCAGTAATGGGCCAAAGGCGCTGCCAGCGTTGCCGCCGACTTGAAAGAGCAATTGTGCGAATCCGTGCCGCCCACCGGATGCCAGATGCGCGAGCCGCGAGGATTCGGGATGAAAAATCGCCGAACCCATTCCCACCAAACCCACTGAAACGAGCAACAACGAAAAACTGCCGGCAAATGACAACAATACCAGCCCGGCCAAAGTAAGCATCATGCCCGCCGCAAGTGAATAGGGTTTTGGTCTGCGGTCGGTGTAAAAACCGACAGCGGGTTGCAGCAGCGACGCGGTGACTTGAAACGTGAAGGTAATCAAACCGATTTGCGCAAAGCTTAAATGAAACGATTCCTTGACCAGTGGATAAATCGCCGGAATCAACGATTGAATCATGTCGTTGAGCAAATGTGAAAAGCTGATGGCTAACAAAACCGACATTACGGCTTTTTCTGCCGTATTGGGATACCTTTCCGTTGAAGTGATGTTCTGTTCCTTGTTCACAATGAAACCTCTGGCGTATCTTGAAAACGTCAGATGAATGGTTTGGAGAATTCCTAATCCACCAGCCGCTTGGTGAGATTGCCGTAGGCGTCAATCCGGCGGTCGCGCAGGAACGGCCAATGCGTGCGCGTCACGTCCACTTTGGCGAGGTCCACAGGCACGATCAAAATTTCTTCCTTGTTCGTGGAAGCTTTGGCGAGGATTTCACCGGACGTTCCGGCCACGAAACTTTGGCCCCAGAATTCCAAGCCGTCGCCGCCCACGCCTTTGATGACTTCATGCCCGATGCGGTTGACAGACGCGACGAAGCAGCCGTTGGCCACGGCGTGCGAGCGCTGGATCGTTTCCCATGCGCTGTGCTGGCGTTCGCCGTATTCTTTTTTCTCGCTCGGATGCCAGCCGATGGCGGTCGGGTAAAAAAGGATTTGAGCGCCTTGCATCGCGGTCAGGCGCGCGGCTTCGGGATACCATTGATCCCAGCAGATCAGCACGCCGATTTTTCCGTAGCGAGTGTTCCAAGTCTTGAAGCCGAGATCGCCGGGCGTGAAATAAAATTTTTCGTAAAACAGCGGGTCATCGGGAATGTGCATCTTGCGATAGATGCCGAGCAATTTTCCGTCCGCGTCAATAATTGCGGCGGTGTTATGATAAACCCCGGCGGCGCGCTTCTCAAACAGCGATGCGATGATGACGACTTTATGTTTCTTCGCGAGTTTCTGGAAAGCGTCGGTTGTCGGGCTGGGAATTTTTTCGGCGAGTTCAAAATTTTTGTGGTCTTCGCTCTGGCAAAAATACTGCGAGCGAAACAGTTCCTGCGTGCAGATTATATTTGCGCCTTTTTTCGCGGCGCGCTCGATGAGCGAAATTGTTTTCCGCAAATTCACGTTCGGGTCGGAGGAGCAGGAAGTTTGAATCAGCCCCAGCTTTACGGCTTGCTTGGCGGCACGTTTCATTTTTTGGGCGCGTGTGATTTGAGCCGCGCGGTTTCCTCGAGCATGATGGTTTTGCCGTGACCGTCTTCAATCGTGGAAGCAGTCGGAACGAGCTGGCCGAACAGTTCGCGGATGAATTTGCCGAGCGTCTCGTTGGTCGGGCCGTAGCCTTCGTGATAGATGTAATATTCGAGGTCATACATCAGTTCGTCCGCCGTCGCATAACGCCGCACGATGTCGCGCGCGAGGCAATGATGCAAAATATCATTGAGCTTGTCGTCAATGCGCGAATCAAGCGCGCGAAAATCGGGAATCGGCTGGGTCATGATGCGGCTGCGCGATTCCTCGGCGCTTTCGCCTTTGAAAATATTCCGTCCGAGCAGCAGATTCGACAGCACGACTCCGGCGGAAAATAAATCCGAACGCTTGTCGGTCACCTGAAAATCCGCCTGCTCGGGACTCATGTAATCGGCCTTGCCGGCGACGACTTCGCCTTCCTGGTCGGTCAAAAATCCGCGCGCCTTCGCAATCCCAAAATCCGTCAGCTTCACGTCGCCCTCGAACGCGATCATGATGTTTTTGAAACTGATGTCGCGGTGGACGAGACCGAGCGGCTTGCCGTTTTTGTCCGTCTTCGCGTGCGCATAGGCCAGTCCGCGCGCGACGCGGCTGGTGATGAATACGGCGAGTTCCTTCGGCAAAACTTTTTTCTTGTCGGTGAGTTGACGGGAAAATTGCTCCAGATTCACGCCGCGGATCAGTTCCATCGCGATGAAGCAAACATTGTTCGCCTCGCCAAGATGATAAGTCTGCACGATGTTCGTGTGGATCAAATCGGCGACTAGCTTGGCCTCGCCGATGAAATTCTCGATGAACATCTTCTGGCTCGCAAAACTCGGGCGGATGATCTTGATGGCCACACGCTTGACGAAGTCGCGCGCGCCGTGCTGTTCGCCCTCATAAACGACGCCCATGCCGCCCTCAAAAATTTTGCGGACGATTTCGTAGCGAAATTCGTTTTGGATCGTGAACAACGGCACGCTCCGATGTTGGAAAATCGGGCGATTAAGTCAAGCCCAGCCATTAGCCACCTCGAAGAAAATGTGAATTATTTTTGTTTTTTGCTTGCACGATTCCCAAGAAATCCTTTAATTCGAGCCAAGTCACACGACTTTTGTAACTAAACGAACAAACAACAACCATCGAAAGAACCCAACATTATGGCCAAAGCACTCTCCAAATCCCAACTCGTCGCCGCGATCGCTGAAAAAGCAGCGCTCTCAAAAAAGCAGGCTGGCGAAATTCTCGACCATCTCGCCTCGCTCGCCTACAAGCACGCGAAAGACACCTTCACGTTGCCTGGCATCGGCAAGCTCGTCCTCAAAGACCGCGCCGCCCGCATGGGTCGCAATCCGAAGACCGGAGAAGCCATCCAGATCAAGGCCAAGCGCGTTGTGAAATTCCGCGTCGCCAAAGCCGCGAAGGACGCGATCCTCGGCGTCAAAAAGTAATTTTCAGTTTTCATAAAGGCGCTTCGATTTTTCGGAGCGCCTTTTTGCTTTTTGTTTTTCATCTGTGTAAATCTGTGTTCATCTGTGGCTAAATTAAAATGAAACCACGCGTCCGATTCGCCCCCTCGCCCACCGGTTACCTCCACATCGGCGGCGCGCGCACTGCGCTCTTCAACTGGCTTTACGCCCGGCACACCGGCGGCACGTTTATTTTGCGCATCGAAGACACCGATGCCGCACGCAATTCGCAGGAAGCCGTGGACGTGATTCTCAACGGCCTGCGCTGGCTCGGACTCGATTGGGACGAAGGCCCGCTCACCGGCGACGCCACCGGCGCAAGCAAAGGAAATTGCGGTCCATATTTCCAATCGCAACGAAAAGAAAATTATCAACGCCGCGTCGAAGCCTTGTTGTCACGCGGCCTCGCTTACGAACACGAAGGCGCGGTGAAATTCAAGATGCAACGCGAACCCGTCACCATCCACGACCTTGTCGTCGGCGATGTCGTCCGCAAACTCACCGACCGCGAGGAAGTGGATCCCGACTTCGTCATCCTGCGTTCCGACGGACAGCCCGTGTTCCATCTCGTCAACGTCATTGACGATCTGGAGATGGACATCACACACGTCATTCGCGGCGAAGATCACTTGAGCAACACCGCCAAGCATATCGCGCTCTTTCAGGCGTTCGGCGTCAAGCCGCCGCACTACGCGCACATCCCGCTCATCCTGAACGGCGACGGCTCCAAGATGAGCAAGCGCGACACCGGCGCATCGCTCACCAGCTATCTCGACAACGGATTTCTGCCCGAAGCCGTCATCAATTATCTCTGCCTGCTCGGCTGGTCGCCCAAGGACAATCGCGAAAAACTGTCGCGCGCCGAAGTCATCGAACGCTTCGACCTGCCGCAGATTCTCCGGCACAACGCGCGGTTCGATTACGAGAAGCTCCTCTGGCTGCAGGGCGAATACGCCCGCGAGCTGGCCGACGACCGCTTTTACGAACTCGCCGTCCACGCCTTTGCGAAAGCCGGGATTGACACAAATAAATTTCCGCTCGCCTACGTCAAAGCCGCACTCGACACCTGCAAAGGCAAATTCAAACTGTTCAGCGAACTGCCTGCCTACGCCGGATTTTATTTCCGTGACGAATTTGATTACAACGCTGACGACGCGAAAAAAGTTTTCATCCCCGAAAACAAACCGCGCCTCGAAAAACTCCGCGACGCCTTTGCCGCGCTGAACACCTTCGACGCAATTTCAATTGAAGCCGCGTTGAAAGAAACCGCCAAGCAACTCGGCGTAAAAGCTGGAATTTTAATTCATCCTTGTCGTTTGGCCGTCACCGGCAATCCCCACGGCCCGAGCCTGTATCATCTGCTCGAAGTTCTGGGCAAAGAAAAATCACTGGCGCGGATTGACCGGGCGATGATGAAATTCTAACCTGAATTTGCATTGAGCGATGACTAATCCATACAGCAAAGATTTATGGAAAGCTTTTCGCGACGAAGTTATCGAATTGGATGGACGCGCTTGCCAGCGTTGCCATCGAAGCAAGGATGATGGAGCAATTCTTCAAGTTCACCACAAATTTTATGTTTCTGGCAAATTGCCGTGGGATTATCACTACCAGGATTGCGAAACGCTTTGTAAAGGATGTCATTCAGCAGAACATGGTCTTACTCGTCCCAAAGTCGGTTGGGAATTTACTGGTCAAGAAGACCTTGGTGATTTGTGCGGTTCTTGTGACTGTTGCGGCACTCAAATCCGATATGTGTTTTACGTCTTTCATCCTCATTGGGAAATGATGGGCGTAGGAACTTTTTGTTGTGATCATTTAACTGGAACGGAGATAGCGTCAAATCACATGGAATCAGTTCGGCGATTTGAAAGCCGACGTTCACGTTTTATGGCCTCATCACGCTGGAAGGACTTCGGATATTTTTGGGAAATTAGACAGAAGCGAATCAATCTGCGTATCCAAAAAAACTCCGATGGATTTCAAATTTTTATGAAAAGATTTGCCGGTAAAAAACGCTTCAATACCGTTGAAGAGGCAAAGGAATTTGCTTTCAATGCGATTGAAGATGGTTCAGCCGAGAAGTTCCTTGCCAAAAACAAATGGTGATTGGTGTTTCATCCGTGTTCAATCCGTGGCTAAAAAATCCATCGCCACATCGCGCGACAAATCCGCTAGCGCCGTAGGCGCGACATCTTTGTAGAAACCAATCGAAAAAAGATTTTCAAGCTCCGTCAGGAGCGACATATTCCGCGAATCATTCATATTCATCGGAAATCAATTTTCCTGAATATGTCGCCCCTACGGGGCTTGTCATTTTACAGATGACGTTCTACAAATATGGCGCACCTACGGTGCTAAAACTTTTTCGATTTTAACCCATAAATAATATCGCGCCTACGACGCTCAAACAACGCATGGCAAACACCTACACGCAAATTTACATTCACGTCGTGTTCGCCGTCGAAGGCAGGCAAAATCTCATCGCGCCGGAACATAACGATGAATTGCAAAAATTCATCACCGGTATCGTCTCCGGCCAGAAGCAGAAATTAATCGCCATCAACAATATGCCGGATCACCTGCATTTACTCGTCGGTTTGCGGCCCGATTCGTCACTCTCGGATTTGGTGCGCGACGTGAAAGCCAGTTCTTCAAAATTTATTCATGGAAAACATTGGGTTGCCGGAAGATTTTCGTGGCAGGAAGGATTCGGCGCGTTTTCGTATTCGCGTTCACAACTTGGTGCCGTGATTCGTTACATTGAGAACCAGCAAAAACATCACGCGAAGAAATCGTTTCGCGAGGAATATGTCGAGTTGTTGGAAAAGTTCAACGTGGATTACGATGAAAAATATATTTTCAAAACGGATGACGAATGATTTTCCGAATATGTCGCCCCTACGGGGCTTGAAATTATTTTTGATTTTGTTTCTACAAAGATGTCGCTCCTAACGGAGCTAAAAAATGTTATCCGTCTTTCATCCGTGTTCAATCCCGCCTTCGTTTCACTTCGGCGCGGTGAGCCGTGGCTAAAAAATCCTTCGCCCGCTTCGCGTTCTTCGCGCGACTCATTGCCAATTATTTCGGAAGTTTAGCGGCAAGGACGTCAATTTTTTCTATGACGGGTGGCTTGGCCAAAAGTTCAGGCGCTTTGGCCATCAATGCGGCCGCAACTTTTCCTGAAAGATGCGCCTGTCGTCCCGCTTCATCCGGGAAAGCGTCAAAAATGCCGAACGTGGCCGGGCCAAGGCGAATTCCGAACCAGGCAATCGTGGCCGGCTCTTCCATGACCAGCGGCAGACCGCCTTGCAGAAATGTTTCAACCTCCGCCTCTTTTCCAGCCTTTGCCTCCAGTCGAACGAACAATGCTGTTTTAATCATATTCTTTTCCTTTCCATCAAGTTTTTACCCTGCACCTCCATTTGAACTGCCGTGCAATGTCTAATGGTTCAAAACTCATCCATGATTTGGAGAACTGCAAGTGTGAAGTTGTGTGGACAGCCGTGGCTAAAAATCCTTCGCCAGCTATGCGCATTTTACTGGAATGTCATCGGTCTTTCAGTTAATTGAAGTCATCGCATGAAAGCATGGTTGTTCATTTTGGTCGGATTGTTGCCAATCCTGTCCGGCTGTGGCAAGGAGGACGGTTTCAGGACGCTGTTTCACGAAGAATCGCTGTCGTCCGGCCAGAAGGTCAAGGTCACGATGATGGCGCTGGTCTGGGGCGGCCGACCGGGCGATGACGGCTGCACGATGGGCGGGGACTGCTTCCATCTGGAGTTCGTTTCCAACGACCCGAACGCGGAGTTGCCCAAGCGGACGGCAGAAGCGCAGCAAGTTTTTGAGTTGATCCGCCCGTCGTCGGAGCAATGGGGTTTCACGAATGCGGAAATGCTGGGTTTCAAACAAATCGAACGCACGGGCGATTACGATTTATTCGAGTTCAACCGCGCGACGAACGGCAACTGGTCGTGCACGCAAAAGACGATGTCGGTTTTCGCAAAATAATCTTTGTCAACGGCTGGCTGGGAAAATAATTCGTGAAATTCGTGTCAAAAACTTCTTTGTGTCTTCGCGACTTTGCGTGAAATTCTCCGCGTGCAAAAGCTCGGCAAAAATCTTGGCAGCTATTTCGGCGAGACGATTGACATCCATGCCGTGCTGCGCGATATCGAAACGGCAGCGCAACAACACGGCTGGACTTCAGAAATTTTCTACGAGCAAGGCGAATTCAAATGGCTCGCCTTGCATCGCAAACCGATTCGCACTTCGAACTTCTCACTTCGCATTTATATCAGCGCCGGCATTCACGGCGATGAACCCGCCGGGCCGCTCGCGGCGTTGCGGCTCTTGCAGGAAAATAGTTGGTCGCCTGACGCGGAGATTTTTTTCCTGCCATGTTTGAATCCAGTCGGCTTCACCTTGAATAAACGCGAGAACGCCGGAGGCATTGACCTGAACCGCGATTATCGCAACCCGCAATCCGCCGAGACCCGCGCGCACATCGCGTGGCTGGAACGACAGCCGGAGTTTGATCTGTATCTCTGCCTGCACGAAGACTGGGAGTCGCATGGATTTTATCTCTACGAACAAAATCCCGATTCAAAAACTTCGCTCGCGGAAAAAATGATCGAGGCCGTCCAGGAAGTCTGCCCGATTGACCTGTCCGAAATCATTGAAGACCGCGCGGCACAAAATGGCATCGTGCGACCGAACATTTCGCCGCAGGAACGCCCGCTCTGGCCGGAGGCGCTTTATCTCATCACGCAAAAATCGCGGCAAGGTTACACACTCGAAGCGCCGTCGGATTTTCCGTTGCAAACACGGGTGAACGCGCTCGTCGCGGCTGTGAATGTGGCTCTAGCTCACGAATAATTCTCCATCCCCACACACGAACAAACCGGATTGCGGTCGCCGAAAACATTATCCACGCGGCTGACGTGCGGCCAGAATTTGTATTCGTGCAGACTCTTCGCCGGAAACGCCGCCGCTT
>DATAUQ010000059.1:0-6422 GCA_036268155.1 Verrucomicrobiia bacterium
AAGCAAGGTATGGTCGGATACCACCAGTTGGTGGGATCATTGTCGAATCCCGGGCGCAACTCCATTGTCAGGCCATTGCCTTTGCTGATGGCGGTTTCAATCAGCGCCATGCCCTTCGTCACGGAAGCCAATTTCTGTAGCGCAAAAAACGGCTCAATAAGGTGATAAAGCACACCGTAAAAAAGAACAACGTCGTAACTGAACGGATATTCTCTTTCACTCAAATCACCAGTGCTGTTCAGAGCCGATTGATGGACGGCTTCGTCAATTCTGAAAATGCTGGATTCAATGAAGCGCACCTTGGAACCGAGAAGATGATGCGCCAGCCGGAATCCTTTGTTCCCACCCCAGTTTCCCTGTTCCAAACGATCTTTGTTGGGTTTGCTCAAAGCCATGTCCGACGCCGCCACCAAGGCTGCGGATCGTTTTTCCGCTTCAAAACTGAAATATCCGTCCCAAGCTCCGATGTCCAAAACCGTTTTGCCTGTCAAATCAAGCGGCAATCCAAATCGCGTTGTCGCATAATCACTGCCGTTTGGACCGTGCTCCACGTCGCCCGGTGTGTAAAAAATTTTGCCGTCAACAATGCCAACGGGAATACGATGCCACCAATGGATCGTTTTGATGGCCTCAATGTCATTCTTGTAGAGTTCTCTCATATTAATTCTTTCGTCGCTTCCGGCAAATTTTAATTTGTGATGCGGATTATTTTATTTCAACTTGGGCAACGTCGCATTTTGCCGCGTCAGCGCCTGCTGGTTGCTGCGCTGGATTTCTTCGTAAATTTCCTGCCGATGCACCGGCACGGATGCGGGCGCTTCAATGCCGATCTTCACCACGTCGCCGTCCACGCGCATGATTTGCACGCGGATGTTGCCATCTATCACAATGCTTTCGCCCAATTTTCGCGACAGGATGAGCATGGCGAAAATTTACGCGGCGGTTTCGGTGACCGGCAGCGGATGTTGCACCGAATAATCAGCGGCATTCGCGATGATGACCTGCTTGCCGGTGTGCGTGTGACGGTTGACGACGATTGGCCCCTTCAAATTCATCGTCGCGCGGTTTTGACCGTGAATCGTCACGATGCCCAGCAAAAGCGCGTCGCTCGCATTTTTTAATTCCAAAAAATCCACGTCCGACTGCGGGATGTCGGGCTTGTAATCCGGCATGACGATGAAAGGATCAATGACAACGAACGCGAGCGAATTATTTTCAGTCACCCGAAGCCATGCAAAAGGTTTTTCCGCAGGATTTGCGAGCAGTGCGTAATTTTTGATTTGCTCGAATCCAAAAATGCCCAGCGGGAATCGAATCTGATTGGCTGGTGGCGCAAGTTTTTTTTCAGTTTCCATTTCAATCGTGGCGGCGTGGTTCATGTCGGATAATTTTTATTGCAGGAAGTTTAATATCGAAAGCTGCATGATCGCGGCGCTGCTTTCGAGCGCGGCCTGATACGCGGTTTGCGCCTGGGTCAATTGCGTCATGGTTGTCGCCAGATCGGCGCTCGACGCGTTTGAAATCAATCCGGTCAGGGAATTGGATTGGCTGGTGGCAAGCGAAGAAGCAGTGGTCAATCGCGTCTGGACATTTCCGTTGTAGGCGACCTGATACGTCAGATTATTTTCGTCGCTCTGTAAATTCGCGGTGTCCGTGCCGGAAATCGCAGTTGTGTTGCCGGACAACAAATCGTTTTGTAGCGAAATGAGATGGTTGAAAAGATCCGCGCCCGTGCGACTGTCCGTGATCAATCCTTGCGCGCCCGAACCGGAAGTGTTTTCGCCCGGCACGTCCATGTAAACGGTCACGCCCGATGCGATTTCAGTCTGGTTCACGGAAGAATTTCCCGAATACGTCACGCCGGTGACATTTCCATTCGCGTCGGTCGTGACGGTGAATGGTTGCTGTCCGGAATTTGTTCCGCCGAAAAGATATTGCCCGGTCGCCGGGTCTTTGGTGTTCACCAATTGCGCGGCCTGCTGGATCAATGACGTGATTTCACCGGCGTAATTGTTCAAATCCGTCTGCGAATTGGTCACGCCGCCGGCGGATGTGGCGATTTCGCCGATGCGATTGGAAATCGTTTGCAGCGATTGCAGAACGCTGTAAATGGAATTTGCCTTCGACTGCACCGTGGAAATATTGCCGCTGAACTGCTGCTGCGCCGCCTGGCTGGACAAGTCGTCCAAAGTGTTTTCCATCGCGTCGGGATTATCCGAGGGCGCTTGGACGCTCAATCCCGTGGACAATTGATTTTGCAGTTTGGCTTGCTGTGATTTCAGCACGTTAAACTGGTCAATCATCGTGTCCGTATAAGAATTGGTGCCGATTCGCATTTATCAATTCAGTTAAGAAGTTTTCATCGCCAGCGTGTCGCCGAGCATCGTGTTCAACGTCGTCACCAGTTGCGCGGACGCTTCATACGCTCTTTGAAAACTCATCAAGTTGGTCATCTCCTCGTCCACGTTCACGCCGCTGACGGAACCGCGTTGCGTCGAAAGCATATTGGTCACGGCGGTTTGATTGCTCACCTGATCGTTCGCCGTTTGAAGCGAATCGCCAAGCGCAGCGACCGTTTCGCCGTAAGAATCGCTGAATGTTTGGTTGCTCAAACCTGATTGTGTGGCTGACGCCAAATCTGCGAGTTGCAACGCGACGGAATTATCGCCGGTCGCCGTCACCGTTCCGGACGCTTGTATCAAAGATGGATTATTTGCGAGCGTCGCGTTCACCGTGATGGTCGCCGCGTCCGAGCCGTTGAAAAAATTCGCGCCTGTCGTGCCGGTGAGACTGAAGCCGCCGCTGTGAATCGTGTTGACCTGCGTGATGAGCGTCGAGGCGAGCGTGTTGATGCTGCTCTGCATCGTCGCGAGTTCGCCGTCGCGCGCGTCAATCGTGCCTTGAATGGAACCGCCCGTCAGCGTCAGGTTCACACCGCCCGTCGCAGTTTGCACGAGCAACTGGCCGCCGCCTGCATCGTAAGTTTGGAGCGTGTCCAAAACTTGATTGCCCGAAACCAGCGTCTGTCCGCCGATGCTCACGTCCACCGCGCCATTTGTTCCGGTGCTCGCCGTGATGTTGGTGAGGCTCGACAAATTTTCCAAATCCTGTTCGCGTTCATCGAGCAAATCGTTCGGCGTCGCGCCGCTGAAGTTGGCGGTGGAAATCTGTTTGTTCAGATCGGCGATCTCGGAAATCAGTTTATTCGCCGAATCAACGTCATTGCCCAGCGACGTGTTGAGCGTGGTGCGCGAGGCGTCGAGTTGCGTGTTGACCTGATTGAATGTCGCCGCCAAGGTTTGCGCGTCGCTGACCAACTGCTGCCGCGCGGAAACGGAGGTCGGCGAAGTCGCGACGCTTTGAAAATCGGCGAACAAACTGCTCAACTGGCCGGATAATCCCGTGTCCGTCGTGCTGTTGGTCGAGGTTGACGACGTGGCGCTTCCCGTGCCGTTGAGAAATTCATTGAGTCCCGTCTGCGCGCTCTGCAACGCAGTTTGCTGCGCGTTCCAATAACCGCTCGTGCTTTGCTGGCTTTGGATTTGACTGTTCAAAATTGCATTGACGACTTGTTGGATTGCCACGGCATTCGCGCCAGTTCCTTCGGGACCAATGACCGTCGAAATATCGGGACTGGTCTGGATCTCGACCGACTGGCGCGTGTAACCGGTCGTGTTGACGTTGGCGAGATTTTGTCCCGTCACCTCGACGCCCGTCATCTGCGTTTGCAGCGAGCGCGAAGCCAGATTTAATGTGCCAAGTAGTCCTAGCATAAATTTATTCAGCCGACGCGTTCATAAATTGAATGTTGCGGCAACCCGTTTACAGGCAACCGTCCGTTGCTGTCGTAAGTTTTCGGACTCCCGCCGGGAAAAATCGCGTTGATCAATTGCTGCATCAGTTCGACGGCGTGACTCAACAACAAATGATTCTGCCGCGTGCGTTGCTGGACGCGGACGAGCAATTCATTGTTTTCCTGAAACAACGCCTGGATCAGCGGGCGATAATCAGCGGGCAACAAAGGAATGATTGCGGAGAAACTCGCGTCTTCTGATAAATCCAACTGCCGCGCGACGTGGCGTTGGTGTTGTTCGCGTTCGCGGCGCGCGGCGGCGATGACGTCGGCCTGCGCGTTAATGCTCGCGACGTTTTGGAGGAGGTCGTTGGTCTGGCGCTGGACGACGGAATTTTGCTGCTGATCCAGCACGGCGAGCATCTCGCCATACTGTTTCAATTCCTCGCGCAAGGCTTCAATCAAATTGGAAAGCAGATTGTTCATGGACTTATGGCCGAAACTGGCCGGGTATCTTTCTTGTCAAAATTTAGGGACGGACTGACGGCAGCAATTGATTTTTGTGAAACGGATGACGGAATGTTTTCTCCAACCTTGCCAGTTTTCGGAGCGGGATGGCTCAACTGCTGATCAAAGATTTTGGCGAAGCCAAAAGTGCCCGATTTCGACATGCTGTCCGCCAAAGTGTTCGTGATGTAATCCTGATAAATACCAGCCGCCGTGGAATTGTCCGTGAATTCCGACGTGATGACCGGCTTCTGCGATTCGCTCAAAATCTGCCGCAGCATGATGGCTTCAAACTGCCGGCTCGCCTCGGTGATTTTTTGCTGCTCGGTCACGCTTTTATTGCCAGCCAGTTCCTCGAACGGAATATTCGCGGTATCAATCGGTGATTTGATGGGCGCGATGTTCATGTCAGCGGACGATGATTTCGGCCTGCAATGCGCCCGCCTGTTTCATGGCTTGAAAAATAACCATCATGTCGCGCGGCGAAACGCCCATGGAATTCAGCGCCGCCGCCACTTTTTCCACCGTCGGCATTTCCGGAAACGCGATCAGGGAAGCCTTGCCCTCATTCACTGCCGTGCTGGTGCTGGGAGTCACGGTGGTGCGTCCGCGATTGCTGAATGCCGACGGTTGGGATGTGTTCAAAGTGGAACTGACATTGACGACAATGTTGCCGCACGCGACCGCGCAGCTTGAAATCTGGATGTTCGCGGTGGCGACAATCGTTCCGTTGCGGTCATTGAGAATGATGCGCGCGGGCGCGTCCGGCGTCACCGAGATGTCCTCCAGTGCAGCAATGAAGTCCACCGGATTATTTTCCGCGCCGACCGGCATCCGAACCTGCACGGAAGTCGAATCCATCGCGTGCGCCGAGTTGGTGAAAACCTTGTTGATCGCCTCGGCCATGAGCGCGACCGAAATGAAGCTGGGTTCGCGCAATAAAAGCTCAACTGTGTTGTCGCGGACAATCGTAGTCGGAATTTCGCGCTCGACGATGGCGCCGCCAATGATTGAACCGACGGTTGGAGTATTTTTTGTCACCGTCGCGCCGCCGGGACCACCCGTGCCGGCGGCAAATCCGCCGACGACCAGCGAGCCTTGCGCCACGGCATACACTTTGTTGTCCGCACCGAGCAAAGGCGTCTGCAACAATACTCCGCCTTGCAGCGAACCGGCGTTGCCCATCGAAGCCACCTGCACGTCAATGCGGACGCCGGGCTTGATGAATGCCGGAATATCGGCGGTGACCATGACCACGGCGACGTTTTTGGCGGAAAGTGTTGTTGCCGGAAGATTGATGCCATATCGCCGGATCATGTTGGCGATGGTTTGCTGGGTGTAGAGCGGGTCTTTGTCACCGTCACCAGTCAGGCCGACGACCAGACCGTAACCGACAAGCTGGTTGTCACGCGCGCCGGCCACCATGACCAGATCACGCACCTGCACCTCCCCGGCAAAAATTGGAAACGCAATTAGAAACAGGCAGGCCAAGGGGAAAAAATTGGCCGGAAGTTTTTTCCTTCGGGCAACTCCGCGTCTTCGCGCCTTTGCACAAATCCGTTTCAAATTCAAATGTCGTGGCACCAATGGCATGATCAGAATGGATTGATTTTGTCCCAAAGACGGGTGAACCAGCCTTTGTTCGTGCTATCCGTCACCGTGCCTTTGCCGATGATCTGAATCGTAGCGTCGGCGACGTTGTAGCTTAACACTGTGTTGTCCGCGAACACATCGTCAGGACGCACCATGCCACGAAGAACGATGGTCTGATGTTCGCCGCCGAATGAAGTTTCACGTTTTCCTTCAATTACCAGATTTCCGTTGGGCAGCACGTCGGTGATGCGGACGGCGACATGGGCGACAATGGATTCATTGTCGTTGATCACACCCTTGCCGTCATGCTTGGCGTCCGAATTATACGCCATCGCGGGCAATTGGCCGCCTTTCGTCAATGCACCGCTGGCTCCGGGACTGTATAAAAAAGCAGTGATCGCGGCGTTCAAGCTGGATTGCCTTTCAGTCGCCGTTTCGTTGTTTTTGTTGGCCGTCGTATTTTCCTGGACGACGATGGTGAGAATATCGCCAACGGTGGTGCCGCGCTTGTCGGCATACATCGTCTTGG
>DATAUQ010000060.1:0-15246 GCA_036268155.1 Verrucomicrobiia bacterium
ATTTTGGACGATCATGTCCACGTTCACGGTCGCGTCGCCGAGCGCCTTGAAAATGCGCGCGGCCACGCCGGGTTTGTCCGGCACGCCGACGAGCGTGACCTTGGCCTGATTTTTGTCGAGCGCGACGCCGCGCACGACGACACCTTCCATGCTTTTGGTTTCTTCTTTCACAATCGTTCCTGGGTTTTCGTTTAGGCTGCTGCGGACTTCAAACACGACGCCAAATTTTTTGGCAAATTCAACCGAGCGGCTCTGCATCACCTTCGCGCCGAGGCTGGCAAGTTCGAGCATTTCGTCGTAGGAAATTTCCGAGAGCTTGTTCGCGTCCGGCACGAGGCGCGGGTCGGCGGTGTAAACGCCATCAACGTCCGTGTAAATCTGGCAGAGATCGGCCTTGAGCGCGGCGGCCAGCGCGATGGCCGTCAAATCCGAACCGCCGCGACCAAGCGTCGTGATCTGGCCGTCCTTCGTTTCGCCCTGAAAGCCGGCGACGATGACGACGTTGCCCGCGTCGAGCAGTTCATGGACTTTTTTCGGCGTGATGTTGTGAATTTTCGCCTTGGTGTGAACTACGTCGGTCACGATGCCCGCCTGCGCGCCGGTGAGCGACACGGCGGGGATGTTCAGCGCATGCAGTGCGATGGCCGCGAGCGCGATGGTCTGCTGCTCGCCGGTTGCGAGGAGCATATCCATCTCGCGTTCGCTCGGCAGCGGCATGATTTCCTTGGCGAACTTGATTAATTTATCCGTCACGCCGCTCATCGCGGAGACGACGACAACAATCTTGTCGCCCTGCGCGTGATATTTCGCCACGCGCGCCGCGACATTCTTGATGCGGTCGGTGTTGCCCACCGAGGTGCCGCCGTATTTTTGGACGATCAGAGCCATGTTAAATTTTCTGGAACGGGAGAATAGTCAGAAGAACTGCGTTTGAAAAGGCGAATTGATTTCGCGCGAAAACTGCAAAGGTTTTGGCACGAATTTCACGAATAAAAATGTGCTAATGCACTTGAAAAGCGTGCTGTGAATAATTCTTACAAAATAATTATTGTCTTACATCTATATTTATGTCACACTTTAGCCAGAAAGATGAAATAATTATGAATGCAGCTTACGTCACCTCCAAAGGCCAGTTGGTTGTTCCTTCGCGCATCCGCCGACGGTTTGGCATCAAGCCCGGCACGCGCATCAACTTCGTGGAAGAAGGCGACCGCATCATCTTCCAGCCCGTCACGCGCGAATACATCAGCAGCTTTCGCGGCATCTTCAAGCAGAAGCCCGGCGAGAAATCCGTCGTGCAGGAGCTTCTGGATGAGCGACGTGCTGAAAAGGAAAAGGAAGACCGCGAATGAAAACCACCGTGCTGGATGCCTCCGCGATGCTGGCAATGTTCTTTGACGAGTCGGGCGCGGAAAAAATGGAACATCTGTTTCAGGCGGCTTCCGAAGCTGATCGACCTGTATTTATTTCGGCGGTGAACTGGGCGGAGGTGCTTTACAAGATTGAACGCAAGCATGGCAAGGCTGGCTTGGAAACCGCGCGTCAGTTTGAACGCACGACACCATTGGAAGCTGTGCCGATTGACCGCGAACTCGCGGAATCCGCCGCGCTTTTGAAAAATTCACACAAGATGGGTCTGGCCGACGCTTTTGCCGCCGCGCTTGCCAAAAATAAAAAAGCCGAACTCGTGACGGCTGACCACGAATTCAAGGCCATGGAAAAGGAAATCAAAATCATCTGGCTCAAGTAGGCAAATAGAAAATCGCATGAACAACAATCAGAAGAAGGAACTGTGTCTTGCGCTCATGCGGGCAGACAGTGAAACCGAAGTGATCCGCATCTTAACTGAAGCTGGGTATGAGAATGATAGGCGAGTTTGGCGACTATACGGAGACAGGGAAAATAATTACAGCACTATCGGCAATCAACAGAATCGCCCTGATGCTGCGCTTGTTGAAAAAATGATTAATTCAGTGGATGCACGAATGTCTGTCTCGCGGAATCAACCCAGAATCACCAGCCGCACCTCAATCAATCCGTGACGCAGTTGCAAAGTTCTTTGAAGAAGGGCGCAAACACGGCAGCGTTTATGACGGCCAAATAAAAGCATGGGATAACGATGCGTCGAGAAATCGCACGGCGGTTGGCTCCGGCGACTTGTTAGGCAACGAAAACGTGAATCTCATAATAAAATCGGGCAAAAACTGACGCTCGCCAATCCGAAAGCTCTGCCCGGTCAGTTCGCACCGCCAAGCGCGAGCCTAGTCCCAAGCTAACTGTCAGATGTCTCCGCATCTCAACTCTAACCACCTAAATCTTCGCCAGCCAAATCAACTAACTCCAGCCTGAAAATGTCTCGTGGCCTAACGTAGAAAGCTGAGCCACCGCCGACTCGCGACGTGAACCGCGACAGCGGAACTGCAAGCGCCAACGGCGGTTGGCTCCGGCGACTGGTTAGGCAGCATCATCGTGTATCATCTGTTTTTGTTTCTTCCAGTGTCGTCTAACTATCCAATTGCCGATAAAAAGAAATAAACCGCCTAGACCAGCTACGGCAATCAGCATCACGACACCTCCAATTAGTGACCAATGCCAACCCAAATGTCCGTCTCGGTAGCCCAGCCACGTCATCATCACACCCAGCGGCAAAGCTGCGATGAGCATCATAAAACCACTGGTAATCATCAAACCCAGTAACACATTCCAGACGGATCGTTTTGGTGGTGCGCTCGGTCATGTCCTGCTAGATTGTTGCTGGACTTTCATTGATTTTCCAAGTTTTATTGTGAAATCAAAAGCAAAAAGTCAAAGTGACCGGCGATGTATCTCCGCAACAAAGGCACGATCAACAAACCGAAATGGCAGGTTGTCGAAAGTAGCAGAATTGACGGCAAAACTTCGCGCCAGAAAGTAATTTGCACTTTTGGAAACATTAAAAATCCAGCGGAAGTAATTAAGAGATGGAAATTGATTTTGGACAATGCGCGAACGGCGGAAAGGCGTCATTGGGATATAAATTTTAGAAATAAAAAATTCCCGCTCCTGAAACATTACGCGCGCAGAATGTCGTTTGATGAAATAAAAACAAGATTTGATAAAATTATTGAGACGGCGGAAATCCTTAAATGGCAGGAAAAATGGACATCCTCAAAGAAACAATTAAAAATCAAAAAAGAGCGCGGAATACAGGACGATGCAAATAGAGCATTAGAGTTCAGCCTGAAATTAACTGATCTCGCTTCAACAATTTATCGCATTCTTGCCTACGACAAACTTAAAAATTGGCCTCTTGAACATCGAGAGCGTATGAAAGGACGATTGGCTGACATAATCAATTTCTATCACAGGCTTTAATATCTAGGGCACTTCAAGCCTTATGCGAACACGCAAAAATCAGTAATAAATACAATATAATCCTGTTAAGGGCACTACATTCGATTTCTCAATATGTATAGGTGAGAGATTGAAAGCTCTTCGGGACTAACCGTAATTTTCCGCCGAGTCCGCTGATACCGCAAGGACAGCACCTATCCCGTAGGCTTTCAAGACTCGGCGGATTTTATTTTATGAAAATAAACTGACAGCGTGCCTAGCATCCGAAACTGGGGCGCGGAAAGAAATCCGGCGCGTTGTGTGGTTGATCCCGCAAAGAAAGACCACATAACGCGCCGAGAGACAATACAAAGGGGTTAGCAGGTTGCCGCAGCGGGCTTCCCATCCAGTCGCGGTCGGTTCGATTCCGACTAACTCCACTTAACGGCCAGCAGTCAATCAGCTTTTGACGCGGAAAGCAAAGTATTTCTGACCCATTCAGATTTACCAATGTTCGCCCGCTTCACGGCGGCGTGAACCTGTTTTGCTTCTTCGCTGCCGAAGCGTGCGCCGATCAGCACGTCTTTGGCCGACTTGGACAGCATTGGCCTACCCATTTTCTTTTTCATAATTTTGTTAAACAAATGTCTTGACCCAATCATGCCATTATGTTAAACATAAGTCAACGGTAAAACAAAAAGCCCTGTCGGTGCTTCTAACACTGACAGGGCGCAACCAAAGGCCGAAGCCTTCAGTGGTATCGAGAAGATACAAAATCACTGTAAGCAATGGCCGCGAAAGGTCAAGTGAACTGTCATTGCTGCCAATCAAATGAAGTAAAAAAGTCGGGTCGTTTCACGAACAAAAATTTCACCGTGCAACGCTATCAATGCAACCGCTGCGGAAAAACCTTTTCCGACAAGCAACCGCTGGACGGCCTGCGCGTGGATTTCAAGCAGGCTTGCAACGTCGTGCATCTTCTGTGCGAAGGCATGGGGATTCGGGCGATTGAACGATTCACGCGCCTGCATCGTGACACGGTGCTTTCAATCCTCGAAATGGCGGGTGAAAAATGCGCGCGGATGCTGGACGAAAAAGTCAGGGACGTGAAAAGCCAGTTTGTCCAAGTGGACGAGGTTCACGGCTTCGTTTTCAGCAAGGCGCAAAACACCGCGCTGGGTGACATGAAGCGCGGGGAACAGTTCACCTACCAATCGCAATCCCTGCCAACAGTCCGGCAAGGGTGAATCCAAAATCAAGTAGTGTCCAAGGTTTCATAAGCGTGTGATGATGCCTAACGTAGAAAGCTGAGCCACCGCCGACCTGCGACGTGAACCGCGACAGCGGAACTGCAAGCGCCAACGGCGGTTGGCTCCGGCGACTTGTTAGGCGGCTGTGACATCGTAAGCTCCAATCAACTCTTGACTGGTTTTAGCTCTATGCTGATATGGCCGACTGCATGAATAACACGAATCGAAATGCTCGTCTTGGCAATTTTGTGTAAAATGTTTACAGAAGAGGATCGCCAAAAAGTTCTCATCTGTCTTGTATCTGCAACTGCCCTTATCAAATCCAATGCAGCTTCTACCTCTATGGTCGGTCCTTCAATCTCAAACTTTTGTCCTTTAATGGTGAGGGCAGGCTGCGAGCCAACCTCAAGATAAACACTCTCGGCTCGCTCCTGCTGCAAAAGCTTGTGCAGTTCGGCAATCGAATACGAGTTGAGGCAATATTTCGCCATAGCGCCTGAAAGCAGCCTAACGATCCAAAGCTGAGCCACGGCGTGAATAACCGCAAGCGTGGATTTGCATCCAAATGTAAAATAAAGGAGCAGCCGCCGTTGGCTCCAGCGCGGTGTTAGGCATCAGGTTTATCATCTTTTTTCTGGCCAGCTTTATACCGAACTATCTGCATCAAAATAATACCTGTAATCACAAAACCAGCGGCAACCCGCTGTCCAAGTGTGCCGTCATGGCCGTAGAAATAGCAAAGAGATGCCCAAATACCAATCGCAATCCCTGCCAACAGTCCGGCAAGGGTGAATCCAAAATCAAGTAGTGTCCAAGGTTTCATAAGCGTGTGATGATGCCTAACGTCCAAAGCTGAGCCACGTGGGAACTGTGACGTGGTGAACCCGAACGTCCTTGCGCAAAACTGTGGCGCTCAACCACGTTGGCTCCGGCGACTGGTTAGGCCACATGGTCATCCTTCTTCTTAAAAAACTTCATAGCTATCATAGAATACAAAAAAGCCGGTATCATCAATGAGCATCCTAAGTCCACAATCAGAGGAACCCATGCCCAATGTCTAACTCTCGGCTCTGGATAACTCAGCATAGCAAATGCAAGAAAAATGCCGCCGACAAATGGCACAAGCGACTCGCCGGGCTTCCGAAAAACATACCACCGAATCACAATCCACCAATTCCCAACAATAGCCCAACAACCCAAAAGGCCAATAACAACGGACAAAATGGCTCGCAAAATAACCATAGCGTGATGTGGCCTAACGTAGAAAGCTGAGCCACCGCCGACTCGTGGCGTGAACCGCGACAGCGGAACTGACAGCGCCAACGGCGGTTGGCTCCGGCGACTTGTTAGGCCACAGCAACGTGTCTATCCCCAACAAACATTGGCGAATCATAACGCTCATAAATCCAAAGCTCGCAACTTGCTGGCGGCGCAAAACCGGCGCGAGCCGAAACTAATCTAACCGCCGCCGACTTCCAAATCCAAATCTGCGAACCAACTCTGACTCCGCAACGAAAGATGCCTCGGCAAAATCCAGAAACTCGATGTGGCCTAACGTAGAAAGCTGAGCCACCGCCGACTCGCGGCGTGAACCGCGACAGCGGAACTGACAGCGCCAACGGCGGTTGGCTCCGGCGACTTGTTAGGCAGCAATGTCATACTATATCGCGAACAAGTGTAAAACCAAAAACCATCCGATAACTACTCCAGCAAGCGAACCAAATAAAGCTCGCAACGCTTGTCCGCAAGCTATCGTGATGAAAATCTCCCATGCGGCTGGAATGAGAAGAACCGCGATACTTGGAGGCAATCCGAACAAATGGAAAATAAGCCCCGCCGCGAGAACGGCTCCCAAGCCATTGCACACGTCCATAAAAATATGCACGATGCGGTCTGGCGCTGACATCTGTATGCTCCCACGGTGTGACCATGCAAAACCTCCACCAATATCTTGTGCCGCCGTCGCTGCATCTGACCCGCCGAGTATTCCTACCTGACGAAGCAACCCAACAATCATCGCAACAGGAAAAGTGAGAATCTGGCCAAATAGCAGGCCAGCAAAATATGGAATCCCGACTGCGACGAGTGTATATGCGATGAATATCTTCATGGCGTTTCTTGCTGCCTAACGAAAAAAGCTGAGCCACGGCGGACTAAAATCTATGCAAACCAAAAACTCGAAGCGATTAACTGCAAGCGCCAACCGCCGTTGGCTCCGGCGACTTGTTAGGCCACTGAACGTCATGATGGCTTCTCACGTTTCTCGGCTTTTTGTTTCTGCCGACGTAGAAATTCGGACAAGGATGCAAATTTGGCCCGGACGGTCTGTGCCTCGAGGTCTGTGGCGGCTATATTCGGCGGAACTAAAGCGTCAGCTTCGCTCATCGCTCGCGCAAGCACATCAAGCATCGCTTTGTAATGTGCTACGGAAATCTGCTGATAAGATTTGGGATCGGATTGGTTCGGAGTCGTCATATAAAAATAAAAACGCCAAGTGGCCTAACGTAGAAAGCTGAGCCACCGCCGACTCGCGACGTGAACCGCGACAGCGGAACGGACAGCGCCAACGGCGGTTGGCTCCGGCGACTTGTTAGGCATCAAAGACGTGAAATCCATAATAAAATCGGGCAAATCAAAACGCTCACCAACTGGCAAGCTGCCGCACTTGCTCGCCGCATAAACCGGCGCGAGCTGAATCCTGGCTAACTGCCGATAACTTGCTCATCTAAATCTAACTACTCAAATCTTCGCCAGACAAACCAACTCTATAAAACCTCAAACCGATCTTGATGCCTAACGTCCAAAGCTGAGCCACCGCCGACTCGTGGCGTGAACCGCGAGAGCGGAACGGCAAGCGCCAACGGCGGTTGGCTCCGGCGACTTGTTAGGCCACCAGCTCATAACTGACTCCTGAATCTGCGGTAAATCATGGCTGTAAATCCTGCCGGTATCAATGCGACTGCACCCATAATCGCCGCATGAATCAAAAACATGACAGCCATCCAATCATAACCGGAGCCGAGTGGTGGTGTGTTTGCTGGCCTCGGAAGTGATGGCCCATGCGCCGCTTCGAGATAAGTAAAATAAAATGCCGCCCAAAAAATCCCGCTCGCTGCCGCGACGAAAAGAACGCAAAACGAAGAACTGCGCCGCCGGCTCCAAACACGAAGAACGCACAACTCGGCCAGTGCCGTGATGACAAGCATCGTGAGAATGTTAAATGACGCGCTCATGGTGGCCTAACGACCAAAGCTGAGCCACCGCCGTATCTGCGACGTGAGCCGCGATAGCGGAACTGCGATGGCCAATAGGCGTTGGCTCCGGCGTCTTGTTAGGTGGCATGGTCTCTACTTTCTAAAGCTGATGATGAGATTGCTAACCACAATGTTTATCAAGACGACAATCACGATAAGGCCGAGAAACGTCCACATCATGCAAGCCGCTCCCTTTTTCTGTCCAAGATTGAGAGTCCAGCCCATGCTGCGAATCGGCTTCGGAACCCAGACACGGCTGTCCTTCTTGCTGAAATATAGACCACCAGACCAATTATCTGGATTGTTCCACTCACTCTCGTTGATGTCCTCTTGTTTCATAACGCGCGAATGACGCCTAACGTAGAAAGCTGAGCCACCGCCGACTCGCGACGTGAACCGCGATAGCGGAACTGACCGCGCCAACGGCGGTTGGCTCCGGCGACTTGTTAGGCCACAGCAACGTGTCTATCCCCAACAAACATTGGTGAATCATAACGCTCATAAATCTATAAGCTCCGCATTTGCTCGCGTCGCGCAACCAGCGCGAGCCAAACCTAAACTAACTGCCGCAATCTCACTCATCTCAAGTCTGCGAACTAACTCTGACTCCGCAACGAAACCGGCTCAATAAAAATCCAGAAACTCGATGTGGCCTAACAGTTAGATTAAGCGGCAAAATTGTTGTTTATCGCGGTTCATTGGAATGATGATAAATATGGGATTTTGCTTTGTCGAGCCTGAATTTGTGTTAAATCATTGGCAATTATTAAACCGGATAAAACAACATCCGCGATGCCGTTGGAACGGTTATTGCCCAATCCGAAGCTCAAGTTGCGCGAGCAGTTGCGGGAGGTGATGCGGTTCAAGCATTTCTCGCATCGCACGGAGGAGGCTTACTGGCATTGGATCAGGGGGTTTCTGGTTTTTTGCAGGGAAGGTTTGACCGCAGAGGCGCAGAGGCGCAGAGGAAAAGATGTTTCGGACGGGACGTCCAAAACGACCCTCCGGACGCCGGTGTTCCCCATGTCAAAATGGCGACATCCCAGAGACATGGGTGCGGTGGAGGTGCAGGCGTATCTCTCGCATCTGGCGGCGGAAAGAAATGTTGCCGCTGCGACGCAGAATCAGGCGTTGAATGCCATCGTGTTTTTGTATCGGGAAGTCCTGGGATTGAAGCTGGGACAGATCGGGGAGATTGAGCGGCCAAGGCGCAAGCCCAGGCTGCCGTCGGTGCTGACCAAGGACGAGGTGCATCGGGTCCTGGCGGCGGTGGCGCGGGAATATCAATTGATCTGCCGCCTGCTTTACGGCACGGGGATGCGGTTGCTGGAGGGTTTGCGGTTGCGCGTTCAAGATTTGGATTTTGGGCAGAATCAAATCGCAATCCATGACGGCAAGGGGTTCAAGGACAGGGTGACGATGCTGCCGGACAAGCTGAAGCTTGAACTCCAACAACATCTTGAACGGGTGAAGTTGATGCATGAAGGGGATTTGGCGCAAGGTTTTGGCAGGGTCCATCTGCCGTTTGCGCTGGCGCGAAAATATCAGAAGGCGGACAGGGAATGGCGATGGCAATATATTTTTCCGTCGGCGGGATTGTCCAATGCGGCTCGCGAGGACGCCCGCCCCACCCTGCGGCGGCATCATGTGCATGAGGTGAACGTGCAACGGGCTGTAAAGGCGGCGGCGGCAATGGCAAGGGTTGTAAAACAGGTCACGCCGCATACGTTGCGCCATTCATTCGCAACGCATCTGCTGGAAAATGGTTATGACATCCGCACGGTCCAGGATTTGCTGGGTCATAAGGACGTTGCGACGACGCAGATTTACACCCATGTGATGAACCGTCCCGGTTTGGGCATTAGGAGTCCATTGGATGTGTGATGGCTCCTTGCGAGAGTGTCATCGTCACCGCGAGTGTCCCAAGTCTCATAAATAAATATAAATGGGCCAAGGAGGACAAGCCTTTACGTCCCATTTTCTGGATATAAACGTCGGGTTGATTTACAAACTTTCCCCCTCATAAACGTCGCTTCGACTTACACTTTCCTTTTATTCATCTTAAAAAATTTGGGGGCGTGATATTTTATAGATTATTATCAGCAAGCATTTTATGTTATGTTTTTGAAATTGTAAAACCGCTTGGCATCAGCCGTGCTAAACCATGCTTGCGCAGTTTGTTCAATACGCAATAAACAGTTGTTCAGGTTTATTTATGAAAAAATCATGTAAGGCGGTTTTGGTGGTCTCGGCGGTTCTCATCTTGATCGGGATGCCAGTTGCGGTAAAAGCCAATACGATCGTTCTCACACAAAATTCCAACTATTCCTATGGTGACGGCGGGGAGTTCACCGCAGTCACGACCGGTCAAAGTTTTCTTGGCAATGGTTATGCCGTGTCAACATTGGTCAATGGCGGCTTTCAAACCTTTTGCGTCCAAAACCTGGTGGATTTCAATCCGGGGGTCACCTACAACTATACCACTGGCAACGCCACGGGTTCCAATGGGACTGAAGGCGGGATTTCCCTTTCTGAAGGCGCGGCCTATTTGTATTATGAGTTCGCCACCGGGAATTTGAGCGGCTACAATTACACCCCCGGCAGTGGCCGCGTGACAACCGCAGGCCAGCTTCAAGCCGCCATCTGGTATTTCATGGGCGAGGGTCTGGCTCCTGGCTTCACCACCAGCGATCAATTCATCACCCTGGCTGATAATAATCTTGCCGATCCTTTTGCCGCCAATGGCTCATTGTATGGCGTGGAAATTTTGCAACTCACCACCCCGGGGTCAAACCCTTCCATCGCCAACCAGAATCAACTGGTCTTGATGCCTGTGACGGACGGCGGCATGACGGCGGCAATGCTCGGAATGGGCCTCGTCGGGATGTTTTTGATCCAGTTCCCGCATCGCAAGCCGGCTTTCAGTCGGATCTGATTTTACGATGTTTTCGTCAAAAATGGGTGGTGCAAAACCGCCTTCGAGTTCGAGCATTATGCACAACGCCTCGCGCCCGATTGTATGGTCTTCGGCCACTAGAACATTGATTCGTTTCATAAATATTCTCTCCAAACCCCTGTAGTTCGGATTGCGCCAAAAATTTATGTGATTTCTATAAGGGATTTCAACGGTTTGTCATGCTTCCTGTTTTGCAATTTGCGAAAGTTTGAGAAAAGAAGGTAATTGCACCATTGCAGATGCCGCAGGAAAGCCAAGCATTCATCGAATTTTCTCTGCAATTTTCAAGGAGACGGCGAACGATTTCTGTGTGCCATATTGGGTGAACATCTCTGATGAAACTGAAATCTGTGCGAAACTCAAGTGGCAAGACGCCCTGACCATTCAGCGACTCGAAATCATCCGCCGGAACCTTGGCAAAACCGACGCCGAGATCGCGCAGATGCCGGGAGTCGGTGGACGGCGGTGCATTTTTTCAGCGGAAAACGTATAACGTAAAAAAAACGCGTCGAGAAATTTTAGATGCCGGCTTTCATGTAATTCCTGTCGTCGTTATGTTTTGATGCGGCGAGCCGGATGATGCATTTGCCTGGGATCAAAATTGGTGCCCGGCCAAAGTCGTATAAATGCCCGGAGCGGGCCGGTTCACGGCAGTTATTCGCTTGTCACCGGCCGGTTGGCTTTGAGACTTAAAAAATCCTGTTTCATTTGAAGAAATTTTTGAAAGCAATTCCACGGCTTCCGGCAGTTGCGCATCATTGGAAATCTTGAAGCTGCCATAACAATCACCCCATACGCCTCCGATCGGCGTCATTTTGGGGGTGATGGCCGAGGCTAAAAACTTTTTCACAGTTTCCGAATCTCCGGCGAACCACACTCTTATCCCGCCCCATATCTTGATGCGTGACACCCAGGCGATGACCATCCCGGTGCCCCATAGGGAATACCAGTCGCCGTCATTTTTCATCTTTAAATCCGGGATTTTTTGCTGCAATGAATTGAAAAGTCGATCCAACAACATCGTGGATTTTGAAGGGGCCGCGTTGTGGTTTGTCATATCCGTTCAGGCTTTCTTTTTCAGATCTCCGAAGTCGCTTCGGACTTTTTCGATGCATTTGCGGTATTGTTCGGCGTCGCCGTAATCCAGAAAATGCCGGTAGCGGCTGTGCATGGTCTTGAGACGGACGGCGTGTTTGACGGGGCACCAGTGCTGTTCGGTGCGTCCGGCTATCTCCTGCACGTAGGTGATCGCGCCGTTGACGTAGCCGCAGTAGGCGCAATTCAGCCGTTCCATGGAATTGAGGTAATGCAATTTCTGGCGGTCGAGAATGATATAGTCGCTGCGCCGGACTTTGGGGATGCCGTAGGCCGGAAAGCAGATGCACTGGTAGGCGGTTGCCCAAAAATCCATCATCGCCACCGGGATGATGCACGACAAAATGACCGGCGTAGTGATGAAGCTAGACCACTTGGCATCGCGCCAGTAGCGGATGAGTTTTTTGGCGAGCAGATGATGGGCACGTGAAACGCTCTCTGTGAAGTGAACTTTCCCCTCGCGGATGGTATAGCTGAACCGCTTTTCCCTGGCGTGAACCTCGAGGAGCATTTCCTCTTCGAGGAATTTCAATTTTCCAAGCAGATGGTCGAGTTTGTCATTCATATCAGCGCAGCAAAAGAACGACAATGACGATGATCAGCAGGATGCCGACCGAACTGCCACCGATGATAATGGCGCTCCCAAGGATTGGTGAGAATAATGTGACCATAGATGGTTTAAGTTTTAAGTTTCCGGTTCAAAAATCGGAAGGCGTGCGGGACTGTTTTTGCCTTTATGTTTCAGTGTAGGTTTTGAAGTTTATTCGGCACTTCAGCCCCGCACTCACCTTCTACAAGTGCTTTAGCTTTTGGGATGCCATGCAGTTTTTAAGGTTTTCCGAACTTATTGCAATTTTTGAAAATGAAATTGAGTGCAAACTGCAAGTTGGCCAATCGCAACCGTGTAATTTGCATTGCGAGCGCCGAAGATCTGCGAATAACGCCGGATGGAGATTTAATCTGCGGAAATCTCAAGACTAATGATTGGTGAATCCAGCGGAGAAGTTCGTGAATATCAGCGGACTGTTCGTAAATTGCGGAGGTTGAATGGAGACGGCTTGTCCGGGTTGTGGCGATGTCTTCATCTGGCGCGCCGCGATCTTCACGCGTGTCGCGGGACTTGGAAAAAGTCTCGTCACGTTTTTTGGGCTTTGGTTCTTGAGATGTTTCCGCAGACTCGGCGTGGGGTTTTTCATAAATGGATTTTTCGCAATTTCCAAAATCGCCCGGATCATCCGCTTCAAAAAAACAATCTGCCGCGATTTTTGGAATGTGGGTTGCTACTTATTCAGTGGCAGCCGGAGATTGCCCAATTATGAGACGAAAATATACGACCGAAGAACGACGGGTCTGGAACAAACGCTATTATGAAAAGAAGCGGAAATTAGGCTGGGTCAATTGCACGTTCCATGTCCCGAAAAGTGTCAGAACCACCCTTGAGAAATTGAAAGACGAATTGATGGAACGCCATAAAAACGAACAGGCCGTGAAATGGAAATTAAGCGATGAAAATAAAGGCAGAAAAAAACTGGTCTTTTTTGCGACCAAACGGGTGGCCGGTTGAAAAAAGAATTTTGTTGATTGGATTTAGGGCATCATAACCGCTGATTAAGATCACGATGGAAACTGAACAAATATGTCCGTTTTGCAAACGCATTCATTATAGTATTTACACTGTTGAACGATGCGCCGCCCGCCATCAGCTCTCAAGCGAATGGTCGAGCTATGTCAACGAGCAAAGGGAAAAGAGAGAAAAGCATAAACCGCCACAAACAGGCAATGAGAAAATCACAGCCTTGTTTGAGTAATCCCTCTAAATTTTTAGAAGACGACTGCGGATTGAATGTGTCCACCGGTTTTTTTGAGTGTATCAAAGATTTTTGAAAGCCCCGATAGTCAGTTCGAGGTCTTCCGGCAAGAATAAAAACCAGCCTGGAACAAGAGTGGCAAGCACAACCGTCACCAGTGCAGGCATGATGCGCCGAATCCGCCTTTCCCAGAATGCGATCAGACTGAAGGAGCCGTCGTTCAAATCCTTCAAAATAAGTGAAGAAATCAGGAACCCGGAAATGACAAAGAAAATATCCACACCCACGAAACCTCCAGGACAGCCCAATTTAGCGTGAAACAGCAGCACCGGCAAAAACTGCTATTGCCCTCAAGCCATCAATGCCCGAGCGGTAATGTTCTGAATATTGTTTTGACACAACTGCGTCCACAGTCCGCTGGTGTTTTTCCTTTTAAGGATTTGCACAAATCTACAGGTTGAGCCAGCGCTGAATCATGTCCAAGGCCCTTACAGGGCTTAAATTCGTGAAAATTGAGTTATCTTTTCGGCAACGCGCTCGTGCCGGCATAGATCGCATTTTTGCCGAGCAATTGTTCGATGCGCAGAAGCTGGTTGTATTTCGCCAACCGGTCGCTACGGCTCAAGGAACCGGTTTTAATCTGGCCGCAATTCGTCGCGACGGCGATGTCCGCAATCGTCGAATCTTCCGTCTCGCCGGAGCGATGCGAAAGCACGGCGGTGTATTTATGAAATTGCGCGAGTTGAACGGCGTCGAGCGTTTCGGTGAGCGAACCGATCTGGTTCACTTTCACGAGAATCGAGTTGGCCGTGCCGGTATCAATTCCCTTTTGCAAAAATTTCACGTTCGTCACGAACAAATCGTCGCCGACGAGCTGCACCTTGTCGCCGATTTTGTCAGTCAGTTTTTTCCACGTCGTCCAATCGCTTTCGCCGCAACCGTCTTCGATTGAAACAATCGGATATTTATTCACGAGCTTCGCATAAAAAGCCACGAGGTCATCGCCGGTGATGGTTTCGCCTGTGCTTTTCTTGAAAGTATATTTTCCGTTGCCGTCGTAAAATTCAGATGCCGCCGGATCAAGCGTCAGATAAATGTCTTTGCCCGGTTTGTAGCCGGCGTCTTTGATCGCCTGAATGATTGTTTCGAGCGCTTCCTCGACGCTGCCGAGTTTCGGCGCAAAACCGCCCTCGTCGCCGACGGCGGTGCTGCAACCTTTTTTCTTCAGCACGGCTTTGAGCGCATGAAAAGTTTCCGTGATCGCGCGCAAACCTTCGCTGAACGTCGGCAAACCGAGCGGCATGATCATGAATTCCTGGAAATCAATCGGCGCGTCCGAATGCGCGCCGCCGTTGATGACGTTCGCCATGGGCACGGGCAAAACTTTCGCGTTCGCGCCGCCGAGATATTTGAAAAGCGGCGCACCTGCGGCATTGGCAGCAGCCTTGGCGTTCGCGAGCGACACGGCGAGGATTGCGTTCGCGCCGAGTTTGGATTTCGTTTCCGTGCCGTCGAGTTTGAGCATCGTCTGGTCAACGGTGAGCTGGTCGAACGGGCACATTCCTTCGAGC
>DATAUQ010000061.1:0-28896 GCA_036268155.1 Verrucomicrobiia bacterium
ATGACCGGTGCGCGTTTAGGCGTTTTGAATTTCACTGCATCGAATTAAACGAAAAACCAGAGCAACTCAAGGCTGCTCTGGTTTTGAAATTAAATTGTTTAGCAAATGTGGAGTTAATCTTCGCCACCATCACCACCGCCGCTACCACCATTATTATGACCAATATGCCCAGTGGTTGGCGAGATGAAGCATTGAGTCCTGTTAAAGGCAAATGAAACGGCTTCGAGATAAACAGTGTTGAGCGCGATGCTGATTTGTTGCAGCACGCTGGCGAGTCCAGGCGGCAGCGGCGTGACCTGGCCGGTTCCCGGATTAAACTCATTGCCCTCGCCGATCAAAACAGTGAATGGATTTCCGTTCGCACCAACCAGTGAAAGCAGCACGGAATTTTTAATCACCGCACACGTTCCATCGGCGCCCAGACCAAATTTCGTGCCACGAACACCGGCGATGCCGTTGGGAATTTTGACGAGGTATTGTGACGCGCCATTAAGTTTTTTTACGCTGGCGAAGATGCGTCCCTTTTGCAAGTCAAGCTCCGTGTCGCTGACGGTGTCCACGCCCGTGTCCGAAACAGTCAACTTGTCAATCTTGAGCGTGGTGTTGCCTGACAAACGAACCACGTTTTGTTCCACCGAAGGCTTGTAATCAGTCATGCCGCGAACCGGCGCGTCGGCTGCTGGGCCGATCCGGTCGGGCGTCGGATGGGCTTGGGGCATGGCTACATTTTGACCCAAAACCACATCCACCAGCGCGTCGGTTCCGGTTTTAATGCTTGCACCAGCCGCTATGGTTTTGCCCGGAACCAGCGGATGCCAGCCATCATTGCCACCGAGGGTATAACTCGCCTCGCCTTGAACCCGGACAATGGTCGCGATTCCTGATTTGACGTCTTGCGCGAAAGCGGAGGTGATGAATGCCAGCGCCAAACCGCAGACTGCGGCGGCAAATAACGTATGTATGTTTTTCATAGTTGCCTTTCGGAACTTCTTCTATTTGAATTCAGTATAAATGGACGCCGTCAAATGTCAACCCCCTAATTATCGCTTCAATTTCAGGGCTGGCTGGTGATTTGCTGCCAGTTAACTCCCTGCGTTCCGGCATAAATGGCAAAGGCCTTTTCATTCTGGATCAACACCGCGCGCACGACACTCGAATTATCCGCGCCGCCAAGCTCCAGAATGCCCTCGGGGATGATGCCCACTTTCTTGTGAGCGTAAATCAGCGCAAACAACGCCTGTGCGAACGCCGCATACGGCAGTTCCTTGTAGGCGCCCTCAACCACGTCTTCGACGGCGTCGGCGAGAAATTCCAGTTGGTCCACGAGGTGCGGAAATTTCGGCGCGTTGATCTGGGTGAACTCCAGCTTCCATTGCGGCAAATGGTGCAGGATTTTTCCAGCCATCGCTGGCGTGATGCTCGCGGAACCGTTGTTGACGAACTTTGCGATTTCGGACATGAAGGCAATTTAGAGAAACCGCCGCCGCCGTCAAAGTGAAATCGCCGTGACGAATCGCGCTTTCATTCGCCGGACTTCTTGCTAAAAATGCGCCTGTGCAAGATTTGATCGCCAAAGCCACGACGCTGCTGGAAGCACTGCCATACATTCAAAAATTCAGCGGCGAGACATTCGTCGTCAAATACGGCGGCAGTTTCATGGATTCGCCCGATGCCGAAGTCCGCAACGGCGTCGCACGCGACATTGTTTTTCTCGAAGCGGTGGAAATAAATCCCGTCGTCGTCCACGGCGGCGGAAAGGCAATCACGCGCGCGATGGAAAAAGCCGGACTCAAATCTGAATTCATCCAAGGCCAGCGCGTCACGGACGAAGCCACGGTGAAAATCGTGGACGACGTTTTGTCGCGCGAAATCAATCCTGAAATCGTCAAGGCCATCAATTCGCTCGGCGGCGCGGCGGTCGGTTTTTCCGGCGCGGACATTTTCAAGTGCAAAAAACTGTTGCTCGACGACAAGGAAAATCCCGGCAAAAAAATTGACATCGGTTACGTCGGCGAAGTTATCGAAGTCAACGTCGCGCCGCTCAAGGAATCCATCTGGTGCGGCCACACGCCCATCATCAGCCCGACCGCGCGCGGCGAAGACGGAAAAATTTACAACTGCAACGCCGACATTGCCGCCGCGATGTGCGCCATCGCGCTCAACGCCAAACGGCTCGTGTTCATGAGCGACGTGCCCGGCCTGATGCGCGATCCAAAAAATGCCTCCACCATTATCGCACATTTGCAAACGAGCGAAGTGGACGGCCTAAAAAAATCCGGCGTGATTGACAAAGGCATGATTCCAAAAGTGGACAGCGCCGTCGCCGCCATCAAATCCGGCGTGGAAAAAGTCTCCTTCGTGGACGGCCGCGTGCCGCATTCCGTGCTGCTGGAAATTTTCACCGACAAAGGTATTGGGACAGAAATCGTTTTGTGATTGTGTCCTGACGTGATTGCGATTTAATCCGCACCGATGAAAGAAATTGTTCCAGCGCCGCCCGCGATTATTCGCAACGACTACGAGTCCGTCCGTGAATTGTTCACAAAAAATGTCGTGCCGAGCTACGGTCGCTTCGACCTTGTGTTCAGTCACGGCGCGGGCAGTTATGTTTTTGATGTCGCGGGCAAACGCTATCTTGATCTCGGCGGCGGCATCGCCGTGAATTGCCTCGGCCACGCGCATCCTGCCATCACCGAGGCGCTCGTTGATCAATCCAAGAAACTCATCCACGTTTCCAATTTGTATTTCACCGAACCGCAAGGGCGGCTCGCGGCTGAATTGGTCAAACGAATCGGCGCTGGAAAAGTTTTTTTCAGCAACAGCGGCGCAGAGGCGAACGAAGGCTTGTTCAAGCTCGCGCGCAAATTCGGCCACGACGAAGGGCGGTTTGAAATTTTGACGGCGACCAATTCCTTTCACGGACGCACGCTTGCGACCATCGCCGCGACCGGCCAAGACAAAGTCAAAAAGGGTTTTGAGCCGATTACGCCCGGATTCCGGCACATTCCGTATAACGATCTGGAAGCCGCGCGGAACGCGATTTCACCTGCAACCATCGCTATTTTAATCGAGGGCGTGCAAGGCGAAGGCGGCGTCACGCCCGCGACGCCGGAATATCTGCTCGGCCTGCGCGCGTTGTGCGACGAGAAAAAACTGCTGCTGTTCATGGACGCCGTGCAAGACGGACATTTTCGCACCGGAAAATTCCAGAGTTTTCAACGGATTCTCGAAGGTGTTCCCAGCGGTGAAAAATTTGTGCCCGATGGAATTTCAATGGCCAAGTCGCTTGGCGGCGGATTTCCCATCGGCGCGTTTTGGGTGCGGGCAACGTTTCAGGATTTGCTCGGGCCGGGCACGCACGCCACGACGTTTGGCGGCACGCCGCTCGCGTGCGCCGTCGCGCTGAAAATTTTTGAAGTCATCGAAAAGGAAAAGTTGAATGAAAATGCGCGCAAACTCGGCGGCTGGTTGTTGAGCGAATTGGAACGGCTCGCGAAAAATTATCCGTCTGTCGTCAAAAACGCGCGCGGCCTCGGCTTCATGCTCGGTTTGGAACTGGCGGAAAAAATTCCAGCGTTCGCTGCCAGCGAAAAATCTGCGGCGATTCAATTCACAAATCGTTTGCACGCAGCAGGCGTTTTGGTCATTCCCGCCGGAACGCAAGTCATCCGATTGCTGCCGCCGCTGAATCTGAAGCCACAAGAGGCTGGCGAAGGCATTTCTAAAATCGAGGAAGTCATTAAATCGCTGGCGTAATTTTATGACTCCCGCCGCACACAAACATTTGTCCAAACACGATTCCGTTTTGCGGAAGCTGATCCGCGAACATGGAAAATGTTCGCTCAAGCCGGAAATGCGCCGTTCACCATTCCAATCGCTTGTTCAAGCCGTCGCGCACCAGCAGCTCAACGGCACGGCGGCGAACACGATTCTCACCCGGTTCAAAAAACTGTTTCCCGGCCGAAAATTTCCGCGACCGGAAGATTTGGCGAAAGTGACGGATGAACAAATCCGCGCGTGCGGATTTTCCTTCGCCAAAATAAAAGCGATCCGCGACATCGCGGAAAAGACTTTGTCCGGCGTGATTCCAAGTTCGCGGCAGATCGTAAAATTGTCCGACGACGAAATCGTTGCGCGGCTGACGGAAGTTCGCGGCGTCGGCCGCTGGACGGTGGAGATGCTTTTGATTTTCCAGCTTGGCCGTCACGACGTTTTGCCTGCGGACGATTTTGGCGTTCGCACCGGATTTCGGCACGCTTACAAAAAGCGCGAAATGCCGACCGTGAAAGAACTGCTCGCGTTTGGAGAAATCTGGCGCCCGCACCGCACAACCGCCGCGTGGTTTCTCTGGTGTGCCGCCGATGCCGCGAAAAAAATCGCGAAGAAAAAGAAGTGACGTGCCGCGCAGTTTTGGTTACAAACTTTCCCTTGGACGAAAAATTTCTGAATTCAAAATGAAAAATTTATTGTCATTGGAAAAATTGCCGGTCGCGGATTTTGAAAAAATCCTGCGCGACGCCGCGATTTTCAAACGCGAGCGCACCCGCGTGGATAAAATTCCGCTGGCCGGACAAACCTGGGCATTGATGTTTTCCAAATCGTCCACGCGCACGCGGGTTTCGTTTGAAGTCGGCATCCGCGAACTCGGCGGCGGCGTGATGTTTCTCAATTCAAACGACATTCAACTCGGTCGCGGCGAACCGATCAAGGACACCGCGCGCGTTTTGGGTCGCATGGTTCACGGCGCGGTCATCCGCACGTTCGCGCAAAGAGACGTGGAGGAGTTTGCGGAATTTTCAAAAATCCCGACGATCAACGCGCTGACGGACGACGAGCATCCGTGCCAGATTCTCGCGGACATTTTTACGTTCAAGGAATTGCGCGGGCCGATTTCCGGAAAGGTCGTGACGTTCATCGGCGACGGCGCGTGCAACGTGCCGCTGTCGTGGATTTTTGCGGCGGCAAAATTAAATTTTGAACTGCGGATTGCCGCGCCGAAAAAATTCCAGCCGTCGGCGGAAATTTTGAAGCGTGCAGGCGGCAAAATCGGCGTGACTGAAGATTTGAAAGCCGCCGTGAAGGGTGCGGATTTGCTTTACACCGATGTCTGGGTTTCGATGGGCAAGGAAAATGAATCCGCCGAGCGCATCAAAATTTTGAGTGGTTATCAGGTCAATCAAAAGCTGGTGAAACTGGCGAAGCCGGACGCACTGGTGATGCACTGCCTGCCTGCGTATCGCGGCAAGGAAATTGACGAGGAAACGTTCGAGGCCAATGCCGATACGATTTTCACGCAGGCCGAGAACCGGCTCCATGTGCAGAAGGCGATTTTGAACTGGGCGGTTTCCTGATTTGCCACAGGGGCACAGAGCGCAGAGAAAAAACAAATTCGTCTTCTCGGTGATTCTGTGTCTCTGTGCAAAACTAATTTCTAATTCGCATACTGGCGCAGATATTTCAAGGCGACTTTCAAATCCTTTGGCCACTCGCTTTTGATGGTCACGGTTTCATTCGTGACCGGGTGCGGCAAAATCAACTCTTCCGCGTGCATCGCCGCGCGGGAAATCAGCGCGCGTTCCTCTCGGCCGGGCTTGAGGCGGAAATCTTTTTTCAGTCGCGAAAGCCAGAGCGGTTTGCCGCCGTAAAGTTCGTCGCCGGTGATTTTCAAACCGACGTGGCTGGCGTGGACGCGAACCTGATGCATACGTTCGGCGAGAGGTTCGCATTTCAACAACGCGTAGCCGTGGCGCGGAAAATTTTCCAGCACTTCAAACTTGGTCGTGGCCTGCTTGCCGCCCTGCGGATCAACGCGCATCACGCCGGGTTTGACCGGGTGCGGCGACAATTTGGCATTCACTTCAAATTGATTTTCCAGCGGCTCGCCGCGCGCGAGCGTGACATATTTTATCCGCGCTTTTTCCGAACTGAACAGATTTGCGAGCGCGATGAACGCCGGTTTGGTTTTGGCCAGCAATAGCACGCCGGTCGCGCCAAGATCGAGATCGTTCGCGTTGTTGAGATATTCCAGATTGCGTTCCTGCGCCCATGGTTTTTTATCCGCGATTCCTGCATGGAGCAATTTCATCAGGCTTGGCCGCGCGAGATTATCGGCATCGGGCGAGGTGAGCAGGCGCGCGGGTTTGTCGAGTGCGAGCAGATGTTCGTCTTCAAAGAGAATCGGGATTTCCCAGAACTCGCGCGTGGCGGGCGAAGAGAGTTTTATGGCTGCGCTCACGTCAAGGCGAAGATTTTATTTCATCGCATCCGGCTGAAAAATCTTCAGGCTGCCATATTGATCGCGGACTTGAACATTGAGCCATTCCTGAAACGCCTCGTTCTCGCGCGAGTGGCGAAGGTCGGCAGTGAATTTCGGCAGGTCAGCGCTCATCGCCGACTGGTCAACGGGCAGTTGCGACTGGACGAACAGGACGAAGCCCCCGTCGCTGGTCTCCGCAAAATTGCTGACATGGCCGATGGCCATGGTGAACGCCGTCTGCTTGACCTGGCCCAATTCCGCGTGGTCGCCGAGTTCGGGCAATTCACGCGTGGCCAGGGAAAACGGCGGGAGCGTTTGCGGCGACAACCCAGCCGCGACGCAGGCGGACGCAAAACTTTTTCCAGCGGCCAAACTGGTGTTCAAGCTGTGGACAAAATTGGTTCCGGCGCGGACCGCGAACTGCCGGGCGACTTGAAATTTGTAATCCTGCGTGACGCGGTCGCGGATGTCCGCGAGCGCGGGAATTTCGCTGGGCAATTGCCGGGCGAGCGCGATGACGTAAATGGCGTCCTGGCCGATGATCGGATTTGCGAACGGCTCGTCGGGCGTCAGGCCAAACGCAATTTTGACGAAACCTTCGGGCGCGGTGAATTCTTGCGGACCGGTTTCGGCGGAAAACGGAGTCGTCGTCTGGACAACCAATCCTTTTTGTTTTGCGACCGTCGCGAGATTTTCCGCGAGGGCGGGCGTGATGTTGAAAACAGTGCCGGCAAATTCGTTGGCCTGGACGCGGGCATCGGCCATCGCGCGCTGGCGGATCATCGTGTCACGGATTTTGGCTTTGGCATCGGCGGGAGTTTTTACGTCGGGAAAAGCCTGCGCGCCATACTGGGCGTAAATCGCGTCAATCTGCTCATCAAAATTGGTTTTCGCCAATTCCGCCTTCGATTGCGCGAGAAAGTTCGTCACATTGAACTCTACATAATTGATCTGCAAACGGTCGGGCAGGCGATAGGCCGCAAGATAGTTTGTGTAAAATTGCGCGACGGCTTCCGGCGTGACTGTGACGTGCGACAAATAATTTGTCGCGGAGAAAAAAACGATCTGTGAGGATAGTTCCTGGTTTTCGCGCTGGTAAATGCCGGCGGCTTCCTGCGGCGTGACGAGCACGCCGGACAAACCTACGGTCTGGACGAGTTGCTGGATGACAACGTCGTGACGGGCAAAATTCTCGAAGTCATCCACGGTCAAACCTTCCGGCTCCAAAACTTGTTTCGCAAAATCGGCTACGCTCACGGTCTCGCCGTTGCGTCCGAGCGAGCGGAGCATTTGATTCGCTGAAACTGCCGCCGCGTCGAGGCCGACATAGATGCCGAGGTCATCGGCTTTTTTGACGAGCAGCAGGCGGATATAGGCTTCGCGTTCCATCTCCGCTTCGGAAATGCCGGCTTTTTTATCCGGCCACGCGCCGTAATGGAACAAATAGAACAATTTGAATTCATTGAATGCCTGCACATATTCCGGCTGCGTGATTTTTTTTCCATAGACGGAACCGAAATCACCGCTCGCGCGCCCGCCACCGCCACGTTGGGACGGAGCCGCGCCCCAGTAAATGAAAGAGACGACTGTGAGGGTGATGATCACCACCCAAAGCCATTTCGAATGTTTGCGAATTGTTCCAATCATAGTGAAAAAATGAACGCGCAGCCTAACTTGCCCGAGGGAACATGGCAAACGCAAAAGCAAATCTTCCTCGTCGTCATGCTCATCCTCGTTCTCAAAAATTGAGGATGACGATGAGGAAGATTATGATTTCAACCACTTCGCGACATCCATCGCCGCGTAAGTGATCAAAATGTCCGCGCCCGCGCGCCGCATCGCCAGCAGCGATTCCAAAGTCACCGCGCGCTCGTCAATCCAGCCGTTCGCGGCGGCGGCTTTGATCATCGAGTATTCGCCGCTCACGGAATAAGCGGCGGTCGGATAACCAAATTCTTTTTTCACGCGATGAATTATATCCAGATACGCCAGCGCCGGTTTGACCATCACGATGTCCGCGCCTTCCTGGATGTCCAGCGCCACTTCACGCAACGCCTCGTTCGCGTTCGCCGCGTCCATCTGGTAACTGCGCCGGTCGCCGAACGACGGCGCGGACTCGGCGACTTCGCGGAACGGGCCGTAAAACGCCGATGCAAACTTCGCCGCGTAACTCATGATCGGCGTGTCGGTGAAATGATTTTTGTCCAGCGCCTCGCGGATGGCGAGCACGCGGCTATCCATCATGTCGCTGGGCGCGACGATGTCCGCGCCTGCGTCCGCGTGGCTCGCCGCCGTTTGTGCGAGCAGCTTGAGCGACGGGTCGTTCAGGATTTTTCCGCGCGACACCACGCCGCAATGACCGTGGCTCATGTATTCGCACAAGCACACGTCCGTGATGACGAGCAGCGACGGCAATTCCTTTTTCAGCAGCCGCACCGTCTGCTGCACGATGCCGTTTTTCGCGTAGGCGCCGCTCGCCTTCGCGTCTTTTTTATCGGGAATGCCGAAGAGCAAAATTGCCGGGACGCCGAGCGCGTGCGCCGCCGCCGCCTCGCGCAAAATTTCATCCGGCGACAATTGAAACACGCCGGGCATGGCGTCCACGGCGCGGCGCAGCTTCTTCCCGCTGCGGGCGAACAACGGCAGCACGAGCGACGAAACAGTCAACGACGTTTCCGCGACGAGCCGGCGCAGCGCGGGCGAAGTCCGCAACCGGCGCGGGCGGTAATTTGGAAATTGTCCGATAGGCAGATTCACGAACCTATTCTAGTTTCAAACCGCGAAGTGCAAAGCGGAAAGTGCTAACGAATTTTAGCCATGAGTCAAATACGGATGAAAATTTAAGGATAATTAGTCAGTTCTGAATCCTCTGAACTTCAAGGGAAATGCTTTCATATAAATCGTGTATCTTTTTATCATTATCCATCCATGATTGAAGATTGTCTTTATGAAGCTCGCCACGCCTAAATGCGTGAATAAGATTAATATTCTCATCTATTAAATTCTTCATGTTCAGAAAATCATCCTTAAAACTTGGCGGTAATGTTTTGTATGTCGTATAAATATATTGAAAATCTGGGTCTGCTTTTGTTATGTAATCTATGGAGTTTTGAGCATTGGTAAAACCAAAAGCAGATTCAGAAGCACCCATGCCGCCCGGCGCTTTAAGATACTCGTTTATATCTTTTTCTGCCTCGCTGTCATCTTTGGTAAGTTTAACTGCCTCTTGAATTACAGCGGATGTCATAACAAAGCTAATTGTATATTCCGCCCCG
Organism: Verrucomicrobiia bacterium; assembly: GCA_036268155.1. GTDB lineage: Bacteria > Verrucomicrobiota > Verrucomicrobiia > Limisphaerales > UBA11358 > UBA11358. The sequence goes on from DATAUQ010000061.1 coordinate 9,532, forward strand.
GCTGTTTGGAGATTATTTGTAAAGGATGAAATTTTTTTATCTTCTGTTTTGGTTTGTGCTTTTTCATCACCGCTTGGTTTCGCTCCACATCCCGCCAAAATGAATGAGAGAATTACACCTGCGATGATTAAATATAATTTAATTTTCATTGTGATAAGCAGGCATCAAGACGGTCTTTGAAAGCCAGCAATACAGTGACCACAAGGAAAATTGAGGCCAAAGCAAAAACCACCAATTGAAAATTCACAGCACACCATGTGTTGTTTCCAAGTTTGTTTGTAACTGCCTGTAATTCTTTGATTGTCTGTTCTGACCCTTTTTCTTTTCTGGCTTTCAATATTTTTAAGGTATCTCTAGTGTCTTGCAGCCGATTCCAAGATATAAAAAGAGACAGCGCCAAAGAAAGAATGAACAAAGCACCTGTAGTCAGGAATACGAATGTTGTTGTTCCACCAAATTGGGCTTTGTCACTATTCAAAAGAACGCCACAAAAAGCCAAACCTCCAGCTGACCAACTAACAATCAATGTAATATGTGAGCCTAAACTTTGTCTTAAATTGTCCTGCCATCGAACGAAGCGTTCAGTTAGTCTACTCTGCTCATTGTCATCTGGTTGATTGTTCATAACGAGTCGTTTTTTCTACTTCGCTGGCGCCGGTTTTGCACGCGGGACGGAAGCGTGTTTTTCAGTTTCATAATTTTAACTTTGCGTCCGCCAAAAAACTTTGTCACGTCAAAAAATTTCTCCGTTCCCGCTTTGCAATTTTCAGGGTTGGATTACCTTTGCGCCATGCGACGGCTGGAACGGATTTTTTTCATCATGGTCATGGCGGCGCTCCTGCTGGGCGCAGGCGGGTGGATTGGTTTCAAGCTCACGCGCCTGGCCGCCAATTCCAAGCCGCGCGAGGAAAACACTTCCACGGTCATCCGGCAGGTGCAGACGCTGGCCGACCTGGTCACGGTCAAATATGTGGTCGAGAAAGTCGTCATCCTCGACGCGCCGCCGACCAGCACGCTCGGCCAGTTCGTGCAGGGCGACAACCGCGTGCTCATGCTCGCCCACGGCATCGTGAAGGCTGGCATCAACCTGAAAAACTTGCTGCCGGGCGACGTGCAGATTTCCGGCAAAACAATTTCCATCCATCTGCCGCCGCCGGAAATCACGGACGCATATCTCGACGACGCGCAGACGAAGGTGATTGACTGGAAGCAGGGATTCTTGCGGAGCTTCGACAAGGACTTGGAACAGACGGCGCGACAAATGGCGGTGGACGACATCCGCCGCGCGGCGCGCACGGACGGAATTTTAGACGAAGCGACGCAGCGGGCGGAATTGCAACTGGCGGAATTTTTTCACCAGGCAGGTTTTGAGCGAGTGGAATTTACAAGTGAAAGTCCGGGCAGGATCATTTCCCCCATTTTGGAACTGCCCAAAAATTAGGCAATGTGTCTGATTTTGACGGGGTATTCGATGTGCGCGCGGGTCTCGGCGTCCACTTCAACCGGCAGTTTTCTTTTCAGCGGGGAAATTTTCACCTTTGGCAACTGCAATTGCATCATATAAAGCGCGGGAGATAGCGGCGCGTGCCGGAGTTTTTCAATTTCGACTTCGGCGCGACTCGCTTCCATCACCTGCAATGAGTTCATTTTCTTTGCCATGAAAATGACAACGCAATCCCTGTGCCAGAAAAATCTAAATACGCGGGACGAACGCGGCGCGGAAATAGTGTCACTTTTTCCCAAGCCGCTCCAATAATTTCCCATGAATCCCGTCAAAGCCGCCATTGCTGAACACGCAGATGATGTCGCCACCTTGAACATTCTTGGCGATGTGTCCAACAATTGAATCTACGTCCGGCAAATACGCCGCGTCCTTGCCGGAAGTTTTCAAATCCTGCATCAACTTTTCCGGGTTCAATCTTTCATCGGCGGAAATTTGTTCAAGCCGCGCGACTTCAGAAACCACCACCGCATTTGCGTCGGCAAATGAATCCGCCAGTTCGGTTTGAAAAACATTCCGGCGCGTCGTGTTCGAGCGCGGCTCGAAAATGGCCCAGATTTTTTCGCGCGGATATTTGATACGGAGCGCGCGGAGCGTTTCGCGGATGGCCGTCGGATGATGGCCAAAATCGTCAATCAGCGTCACGCCGCCCGCGATGCCGCGCACTTCCATGCGCCGCTTGATTCCCTTGAAAGTATCGAACGCGCTTTGGATTTGTTTGTTCGAGAGGCCGCAATGTTTTGACGCTGCGACAACTGCGAGCGCGTTACGGACATTCAATTCGCCGATCAGATTCAAATGAAATTTGAAACTCGGAATTTCAAATTCCGTCGCCGTCGGGCCGAGGCGCAGATTGAACGCTTGAACAGAATTATTTTCGCCAAGGCCGAATTTTTTCACCGGGCAATGCGTGACATTCAACAGGGGCGCGAGATTCGTGTCGTCGCCGTTGCCGAGCAGCAAACCGTTTCGAGGAATCAAGCGGATGAAATGTGAGAAGGATTTTTTGATTGCGTCGAGGTTTTCAAAAATGTCCGCGTGGTCGAATTCCAGATTGTTGATGATGGCGATTTCCGGCAGGTAATGGATGAACTTGCTGCGTTTGTCAAAAAACGCCGTGTCATATTCGTCGCCCTCGATGATGACCCATTCGCTGTCCGTGAACCGCGCGCCCTGCGAAAAATTGTTCGGGATGCCGCCGATGAAAAAATTCGGATTCAATCCGTTGTGTTCGAAAACCCACGCGAGCAGCGAAGTCGTCGTCGTCTTGCCGTGCGTTCCAGAAACAACAATCGAGCGTTTGCCCCGAATGAAAAATTCCTTCAGCAATTCCGGCAGCGAGCAGTAGCGCAATTTGTGGTCGAGAACAAATTCCGCCTCGGGATTGCCGCGCGAAATGGCGTTGCCGATGACGACCAAATCCGGTTTGTGCGAAAGGTTTTTTTCGTCGTAGCCGTTCATCACCGCGATTTTTTTCCCGGCGAGAAATGAAGCCATCGGCTCATAAACATTTTGGTCCGAGCCGGTGACGCGAAAACCTTTTTCCTGCATCGCGGCGGCGGCGGCGGCCATGCCGGTGCCGCCGATGCCGGTGAAGTGAACCGACTTGATTTGCGACGAAAACATTTCCTGAAATTAAACCACCAAGACACCAAGTCACAAAGCTTTTTGATTTTGCACCGGAGGCGCGGCTGATGGGAACGACAGCAGTGGTTCATCCAGACATGATCCACAATTTACAACATGGCAAATTTATGGTAAATAGAGACCATGATTTCCACCGCGCCGTTTTTCCGATGCTGCAAGCTCCTTCGTTTTCTTTGGCCGTTGGATCGAAGCTATCCAGCCAATTCCACACGGCGCAGCGTGATGGGCTGTTTTCTCTTGCTGGCTTTTGGGATGATGGCACCGGCAATATCCTTTGGCCAGATTCCTTCGCTCACGGAACAACCGGCAAACCAGACCATTTTTTATGGCGATCCGGTCACGTTCAAAGTGACGGCGGCAGGCACGACTCCATTTGCGTATCAATGGTATCGCAACAACGCGCCCGTCTCCGGCGCCAACACGAACATCTACACGGTTTCATCCGTGAAAGACGGCGATAACAACGCCGGTTTTTTTGTGCGCGTCACGAATGTGGTCGGCGCCGTCACGAGTTCTGTCGCCGTGCTGACCATTGATTTTGGCCTGCCAGGACCTGTGATGACAAATCGCATCTTGAATTACACAAATGTTTGGAAATTCAACCAGTCGAACAATCTCGACGGCGTGAACTGGACCGTCACAAATTACAACGAGTCTGGCTGGCAATCCGGGCCGGGCTTGCTCGCCGCCGAAAACAATTCCCTGATCACTCCGCTGATAAAAACAACATTGCTCGCGCCAACCGCCCCGCCGCCGGGGCTTGCTTCCGGCCACGCTGATTATTTTCGCACGACGGCGGTTTTGACCAATGATTTCTTTGAGTCGGGACTTATCGCGACAGTCCGGCTGGATGATGGCGCCGTCATTTATCTCAATGGCCCGGAACTGACGCGCATCCGAATGCCGTCCGGGACGATTACCAACACCACTTTGGCGACCGGCACGCCGCCAGGCTCGGGCGGCGATGCCACAACGGATGAAGTTTATTCGCTGCCGGGCGCGTCCCTGCCTGTTGGCACCAATACGCTCGCTGTTTCCGTTCATCAACAATCCACCGGCAGCAGCAACATTGTTTGGGGGCTGGCTTTGGATGTGTATGGCAACCAGCGCATCCGCGACACGGTTGCTCCCACGGTCAGCGCATTGTTGCCACCGAACGGCACAACGGTCCCGACGCTCGACACGCTGGAGGTTCATTTCAGCGAAGGGGTCATGGGCGTTGACACAAACGACCTGCTGGTCAACGGCAGTCCGGCGGCGAGTGTCACGGCGTTCGCGCCCGACACGTATGTTTTTAATTTTCCATCGCCTCCAACTGGGCCGGTGCAGATCGCGTGGACTTCCTCGAATAACATTGTTGACCTTTCGGCCAATTCCAACCACTTCGCCGGCGGCACCTATAGCTACACCATTGACCCGTTGATTGTCGCGCAGGACGTGAGCATCTCGGAATTCATGGCGGCCAACGCCCACACCATCCGGGATGACGACGGCGATTACTCGGACTGGATCGAGATCCACAACAACGGCAGTTACTCCGTGCCGATGGCCGGCTGGTCGCTGACGGACGATCCCACCAAGCTGGCGAAGTGGCATTTTCCGACCGGCGTGACGATGGCTCCGCAGTCTTATCTGCTCGTCTGGGCTTCGGGCAATGACCGCACCAATCCGGCCGCGCCCCTGCACACCAACTTCAAACTTAACAAATCGGCCGGCAATTATCTTGCCCTTGTTCTTCCCGACGGCGTCACCATCGCCTCGTCATTCACCTATCCCGCGCAAAGCGATGACGTGTCTTATGGACGCGACCGGTTGCTGCCGAACCTCGTCGGTTATTTTTCCACTCCCACGCCGGGGGCGGCCAACTCAAGCGTTGGCGCGGGTTTTGGGCCTAGAGTGATATTCTCCCAGCCCGGCGGAACGTTTCAACAACCTTTCAATTTGACATTGACCGAGGACGGCACCAATGCCGGCGTCATCCGTTATTTTCTGGTGACCAACGCCGCCTCCGCCGCCTTGACTTCCGTGCCGGCGACCAACAGCCCCATTTATTCAACGCCGTTGAACATCACCAGCAATGTCCAGGTGCGCGCGCGTTTTTTTCCGTCGCAAACGAATGTTTTCCCCGGCGCGCCTGCGAGTGAAACGTATTTGAAAATAACTGCGGGGGCAGCCGCGTTCAGTTCGGATGTGCCCATCGTCATTTTCTATAACTTCGGCGGTGGCACGCCGCCGGCCACGGCGGATCAGAACGGGGTGATGATGATTTTCGGGACGCAATATGGACGGGCGTCGCTGACGAATCCACCAGACTTGAGCACGCGCATGGGCTTCAACATCCGGGGCAAGAGCACGCAGAATTTTGCCAAGAAAAGTTTTGCGGTGGAAACGTGGGATGACTACAACGACAACAAAAACGTGGAAGTTCTCGGCATGCCGGATCAATCGGACTGGGTTTTTTACGCGGCGGACCATTTTGACCAGCCCTACATTCATAATCCGATCATTCACGATCTGGTGAGAAGCCTTGGCCGCTACTCGTCGCGCGTCCGCATGGCGGAAGTTTTCACGAATTTCGGAACCGGCCCGGTGGACTACAGTTCGCCGGTGGTGGGAGCCTACAACGGAATTTATGTGATTGAGGAAAAAGTCAAGGTGGACAATAACCGGGTGGACATCACGAAGCTTGAACCGGAAGTCACCACCTATCCGGGCGTTACGGGGGGCTATCTTCTCAAGATAGACAATGCCGAGGCCCACGACCGCCTGTTGACGAACGGGAATCAGGCGATGATCTTTGCCGATCCAAACATGCAAGACGGCGTGACGTATCCCGGCCGCGCGGTGCAGGAGGCTTACATCGGAAATTACTTCGACTCGTTTTACGCCGTGCTGACCAACTCGAACTGGACCGACCCCGTCAACGGTTACGCCGCGTGGATTGACGTGGATTCGTGGATTGACTACCACCTGATAAATGTGTTCTCGCGGAACACGGACGCCTTGCGCCTGAGCGCCTTCCTTTACAAGGACGAGGGCGGAAAAATTGTGATGGGGCCGGAGTGGGACTTTGATCGCATTGCCGGTTCGGGCGGCGGGGAATGGCGGCCATGGAACCCGCGGGCCTGGATGGCAACCAACCCGCACACCGCTCAGTTGACCAACGATTTCGGCACGGATTATTTCAACGCGGGAGATCCCAACGTGGGAGGTTTTGCCAATCCCTGGTATAGCCGCCTGTTCACCGACCCCGATTTCTGGCAGAAATGGATTGACCGTTACCAGGATTTGCGCACGGACGAGCTTACGACCAACAAGCTTTTCTACAATATTGACTATTACGCGAGCCAGTTGGGCGAACCAGCCCTGCGGGACGCCGCCAAATATGCGGCGGATGACGCGCCGCGTTCGGGACTGGTGCAACCGCCCGACGGCTGGCCGGACACCAGTTACAGCCACACGTTCCCCGACGTCGGCACATATCAGGGTGAAATTGATTTCATGAAGGAATGGATTGCCGAACGTCTGGAGTTCATGGACACGAACTTCCTGGACAAGCCGTTGTTCAGCAGCACGGGCGGTTTGGTATCCGCAGGACAATCACTGACGGTCACACCGGCGGCAGACACCGGCACGCAATTGTATTACACGCTGGATGGAACGGACCCGCGCCTGTCCGGCGGCGCAATTTCACCGGCGGCGCTTTCCGCCAGCGGCGCGGTCACGTTTCAAGTCACCACGAATGTGCGCGTGTTCGCCCGTTCATGGAACGCCGCGCACCAAAATCTCACCGGGTCAAACAACCCGCCCATTTCCAGTTCGTGGTCCGGGCGGATGGTTGGCACTTTTTGCACGGCGATTCCTCCGCTGCGAGTCACCGAACTGATGTATAATCCCCCGCCGCCGCCCGCAGGAGACACAAACGACCCGGACAATTTCGAATATATCGAACTGCAGAACATCAGCGCGTCGCCGCTGCCTTTGCAAGGCTTTCAGTTGAGCGGCGGGATTGATTTCGTTTTTCCGAACCTGACATTGCCGGCGGGACAGTATGTTTTGGTCGTGAAAAATATCGCCGCGTTTCAATCGCGCTATGGTTCAGGCGCGCTAATTGCCGGTGTTTATTCTAAAAACCTCGGCAACAGCGGGGATCACATCGTTTTGGAAGGACCGCTCGTCGAACCGATTCTTGATTTCAATTACAACGACACCTGGTATCCCGCGACGGATGGAGAGGGTTTTTCGCTCGTGATTCGCGATCCCAACGCCGCAGTGAACACTTGGGGTCTGAAAGAAAGCTGGCGTCCCAGCGCGGCGCTCAACGGTTCGCCCGGCCAGGCCGATCCCGCGCCGCCGGCCATCCCCGCGTTGCTGATCAACGAGGCGCTCGTGCACACCGATTTGCCGGAACGGGACACGGTGGAAATTTTCAACCCCACCGCCACGTCCGTCAACGTGGGCGGCTGGATGTTGACCGATGACCGGCATAAGCCGACCAAATTCCGAATTCCACCCGGCGTGACCGTTCCCGCCGGCGGCTTCGTGACGCTGGATACCAACAGTCTTCCCGGCTCGGGTTTTGCGCTCAGTTCGGTGGGCGAGGACATCTATCTGTTCTCCGCCGATGCCAGCACCAATCTTACCGGTTACGCCCATGGATTCAGCTTCGGCCCGTCGCCCAACGGCGTTTCCTTCGGCCGTTTCGTGAACAGCTTCGGCGAGGAACAATTCGTCCTGCAAAGCCAGAACACGCTTGGCACCCGCAATGCCTATCCGCGCATGGGGCCGGTGGTCATTTCCGAAATCATGTATCATCCGCCGGATTTTCCGTTCGCCCAGGACGACTCGCTCGACGAATTCATCGAACTTCAGAATATCGCTTCGACCAACGTGCCGCTTTACGACGCGCTCGCGCCCACGAACACCTGGCACCTTGCCAATGCCGTTGATTTTGATTTTCCGACCAACATCGTGGTCGCGCCGGGCGAACGGCTGCTCGCCGTCAGTTTCGACCCGCAAGTCTATCCGGCCACGAAAGCGGCGTTCGTCGCAAAATACAACGTGCCCGCCAGCACCAGGATTTTTGGCCCGTGGAGCGGCAAGCTGGACAACAGCGGCGAGAGCATCGAGTTGCAATGTCCCGATCATCCGAACGTGACCGCCACGAACGTCTTCACGCCCTATTATCTCGTCGAGCAGATCGAATACAGCGATTCGCCGCCATGGCCGACAAACGCGGACGGCGGGGGAGCTTCACTCCAGCGCGTCAACTCCGCGCTCTTCGGCAATGATGCGATCAACTGGCAGGCCGCCCCGCCAACGGCCGGGCAGACCAACGCGCCCCCGTCAAATCTCGACACGGATGGCGACGGATTGCCGGACTATTGGGAAATGATCTATGGACTTGATCCAACGGATGCCACCGGTGACAACGGCGCCGCTGGCGACCCCGATCACGACGGATCCAGCAATCTGGCGGAATATATTGCCGGCACCAACCCCGATGACAGCCAGGACTTTTTCGGGTTCAGCCATGTGTCCGTCAGCAACCAAGTTTGCGTGCTCCAGTTCAACACCGTCGTCGGCCACACCTACTCCGTCGAGACGACGACCAATCTGGAAACAATAAACAACTGGCTTCCGCTCACGAACGGAATCGCCGGCAGCGGCGCGCCGGTGATCCTGAATTGTCCCGCGACGCAAAACCAATCTTTTTACCGGCTCAATGTCACGCGGGATGACAATTAATCACCGAGCATTCTATTTCTTTGCGCCCATTCAGCCTTTCAACTTCCGTTCCAGAATTTCGCCGACGAGATTGGGATTCGCGTTGCCCTTGCTCAATTTCATCACCTGTCCTTTGAGAAAATTCAACGCGGCGACTTTTCCATTTTTGTAGTCAGCGACGGAATTTGGATTTGCGGCAATCGCGTCGTCGCAGAATTTTTCAATCGCGCCCGTGTCGCTGACTTGCGCGAGGCCTTTTTCCTGAACAATGATTGCCGCAGATTTACCGGAAAAATACATTTCTTTGAAAACGTCTTGAGCAATCTTGCTGCTTATTTTTCTACCATCTACAAGTTCGACGAGTTCATTAATAAATTCCGGTTTGAAACGAAGTTGCCCAAACTCAATTTGCCGCGCCGAAAGATTTGCTGGCAATTCGCCGTCTGGATGAGCTTCATGAACAGCTTCGATTGTCATCAGCGATCGCAAATTATTTATGACCCAGTTGGCGACGGCTTTTGGATTTTTGGACTGCTTGGCGATGGCTTCAAAATAATTTCCGAGCGGCACGTCGTTCACAAAAGTTTCCGCGTCAGGCGCGGGCAATTGATAATCGCGCATGAAACGTTGCTTGCGTGCGAGCGGCAATTCCACGACGCGCGATTTCACTTCGGCAAGCCATTCGTCCGTCGGCGCGAGCGGCATCAAATCCGGCTCTGGAAAATAGCGGTAATCGTGCGCGTGTTCTTTTGTCCGCATTTCCTCGGTGATTTCGGCAGTGTCGTCCCAGCGGCGCGTGGATTGGATTAATTTTCCGCCTTTTTTTAACACATCAATCTGGCGCGCAATTTCATATTCCGCCGCGCGGCGCACGCCGGAAAAGCTGTTCATGTTTTTGATCTCAATTTTCGCGCCGAGTTCTTTTGTGCCGACAGGGCGGACGGAAATGTTCACGTCGCAGCGCACCATTCCTTTTTCCATGTCGCAATCGCTGACGTTGCCGTAGATCAAAATGTCCTTGAGCGCGTTGAGATAATCGTAGGCCTGGTCGGCGCTCGTGATGTCCGGTTCGGAAACGATCTCCATGAGCGGCACGCCGGCGCGGTTGAAATCCACGCCGCTGTTGCGGTCGAAATGAAAACTTTTTCCGACGTCTTCCTCGAGGTGCGCGCGGGTGATTCGCACGCGGGAAATTTTCCCTCCGAATTCAAATTCGACAAAGCCATTTTGCGTCGAGGGTTTGTCGTATTGCGTGAGCTGGTAGTTTTTTGGCGCGTCAGGATAAAAATAATTTTTCCGGTCGAACTTCGCGTGGCGCGGGATTTCGCAATTCAGGAGAAAGCCTGTCAGCACCGTCAGACGGAGCGCCTCGTCGTTCGGCACTGGCAAAACGCCGGGCATTCCCAAACAAACAGGGCAGACGTTGGTGTTCGGCTCGGAACCGTATTGGTTCGCGCAACCGCACCACATCTTGGATTTTGTTTTGAGCTGGACGTGGGTTTCCAGCCCGATGACGGCTTCGTATTCCATTGCGGCAAAAGTTTAACCACAGACGGACGCGGCTTGCCATGCCGAAAATATATTGCCGACGGGAAAAATTTGAAATTTGTCCTGAAAAATGGGGCGGACTAATGGAATCGAACCCTCGTTGCCACCGTCGTGGGTTTGAGCGGTTAAGGCCGGCCTGCTTCATTGGGCGATTCAATTGAAGCGCACGACGTTTCCTGAACTGCTTGCACTCAAACAAAATGAATGCAACACGGCCCAGCTTTACCGCAAAAACCGCCCGCCGTTTTGGCATATCCAATACCTAGATGCAGCACAACGCATAATACGCCATTAAACATAACCAAAAAAGTCCTTGCACAATTTTAATCTGTGACTATTGTAGTAACAATTATGGCGAACAACATCCAGTTTTCGATTGCGGTTCACATCCTGGCCGGTCTGGCCTGCGGGTGTGACAAGGAGGGCGTCACGTCCGGCCACCTGGCGGAGAGCGTGAACACCAGCGCCAGCTTCGTGCGACGCACGCTGGCTAAATTGTCCAAAGCGGGGTTGGTTGAGACAGCTACCGGCAAGGCGGGTTCGTGCTGGCTCGCCAAAGACGCGAAGGATATTTCGTTGCTGGATATTTATAAGGCGGTGGACGTGCCGAAGGCGTTTGCCATTCACAGTTATTCCGAACAGAAAACTTGTTTCGTAAGCTGTCACATCAAAACGGCGCTCGAAAAGGCGCTGGCAAAAACACAGAAAGCGATGGAGACAAGTCTGGCCGAAATCAGCTTGGTGCAGATCGTTTCCGACGTGAAGAAAAAATAAAATTTTTACCCTTTATTGTTACTGTTTTAGTAACAAATAAATAAACAAAAACAACAAACTAAAAACAGAAAGACAAAATATATGAGCACAAGCATCAGCAAAAAACTCGCAGGCAAAGTCGCGGTCGTCACGGGCGCGTCCAAAGGCATCGGCGCGGCCATCGCCACGCACCTCGCGGCGGAAGGCGCGTCTGTCGTTGTCAACTATGCCTCCAGCAAAACGGGCGCGGACAAGGTTGTCGCCGAAATCACTGGCACGGGCGGCAAGGCCGTTGCCGTTCAAGGTGACGTTTCAAAGAAAACTGACATTGACCGTCTGTTCACTGAAACGAAGAAAGCTTTCGGCAAGCTTGATATTCTCGTGAACAACGCGGGCATCTATGAGTTTTCACCGCTGGAAAACGTCACCGCCGAACATTTCCACAAACAATTTGATCTGAATGTCCTCGGCCTGATTCTCACGACGCAGGAAGCGGTCAAACATTTTAGTCCGGCCGGCGGCAGCGTCGTCAATATCAGTTCCATCGTCAGCGGCACATACGCCGCGCCGAACGGTTCAGTTTACAGCGCGACGAAAGCCGCCGTTGATGCCGTGACGCGGTCGCTTTCGAAGGAGCTTGGCGCGCGCAAAATCCGCGTCAACGCCGTCAATCCCGGCATGATTGAAACCGAGGGCTTTCACGCCGCCGGTATCGCCGAAAGCGATATGCGCAAGCAGTATGAGGCACAAGCCCCGCTCGGCCGCATCGGCCAAGCGCAGGACATCGCGCCCGCCGTGGTGTTCTTCGCGTCGGATGATGCGTCGTGGATCACCGGCGAATCGCTTTATATCACCGGCGGCGTGCGCTGATTGATTTGAATCAAAATCTCAACTGACAAAAAACTTTATGAGCACAAATAACTCAACAACTGACCTGACACAACGCCCGCCGCGCAGTCCGCGCGTGCGGCTGGGCGGATATGTCTTTCTGCCGCGCATCCTCGATAAAGGCCGCGCCTCGGTCGCCGGTAAAATTGGCGAATACCGTTTCGGTGCCAAAAGCATGGACCGCCATTTCTTCAGCTTCGTCGGTCTCGAACCTGACGCGTTGAAAAATGAAATCGCGAAAGGCGGCGGCGACCTTGAGTTGCTGACGTGGATTCAGGCCAACGCAAAACATCAGCGCCAGCCGTGGGAAATCGCCGCGTGGAGCGAGTATCATTTGCGCCGCACGCCAGACAGCGACCATGAGACGCTCACCGATTTCGCCGACGAGGTGAAGAAATTCAATCCGCTGCGCGAAGACATCAACACTTGGTTCGACCTGCTCGATCTCGACGACTATTGCTCGTTCGGCGGCAAGGCGTGAACCACAAACATCGCAATAAATATGAAACAGACCATTGAAATCAACGAAACGAACTTCGAGAGCGAAGTTCTTCAATCAAACCAATCCGTCCTTGTGGACTTTTGGGCCGAATGGTGCGGGCCGTGCAAAATGCTCGCGCCCGTGCTTGAGGAAATAGCCCGCGACCAAACAGGCGTGAAAGTCGCTAAGGTGAACGTGGATCAAAATCCGGCGTTGGCCGTGCGCTTTGGCATCCAATCAATTCCGACACTGTTGTATTTTGCGGACGGCGAGTTAAAAGACAAAACAGTCGGCGTCGTTAGCAATCGGGCGATTCTCTCCAAATTGGAGAAACTCGCCGTGCCAGCATAAAACTCAACTGCGCCAGTTAAGCTGGCTGAATCAATATGAAAAACACAAACACATTTCAAGGTCGCCAGACAATCGGACTCGTCCGTGCGTTTAGCGACGGCGATGCTGTTGTCGCAGAGCCTCCAGCCAGACCGTCGTTTGTTGATGACGATTTGCTGGACGACTATTCCAAATCCATTACCAAGGCCGTCGCAAAGGTCGGTCCGGCGGTCGTGAACATTCGTGTTCACGGAGTCAGCCGCGACAAGCGGCATGGACCTGAGTCTGGCGGCAGCGGCTCGGGATTTGTCATTGCGCCGGACGGTTTAATTCTCACCAACAGCCACGTCGTTCACGGCGCGGTCAGGATGGAAGTCACGCTGGCCGATGGACGGGTGTTCGACGCTAGTTTGGTTGGCGACGATCCCGAAACCGATTTGGCGGTCATCCGCATCAATGCGTCTCAACTTGTTCATGCACAATTCGGCGACTCAAAGTCCGTCCGCGTTGGGCAGATTGCCATCGCCATCGGGAGTCCATTCGGCTTTCAGCAGACGGTGACCGCCGGAGTGGTGAGCGCGCTCGGCCGTTCAATGCGCTCGCAGTCCGGCAGGTTGATTGACAATGTCATTCAGACCGACGCGGCATTGAATCCCGGCAATTCTGGCGGGCCACTCGTTAATTCACGCGGTGAAATCATCGGCGTGAACACGGCGATTATTCTTCCCGCGCAGGGAATATGTTTCGCCATCGCCAGCAACACCGCCGAGTTCGTGACGGCGTGGTTGATCAAGGAGGGTGTCATCCGCCGCAGTTGGATCGGGGTCGCCGGCCAGAATGTTCCCATTCATCGGCGGGTAGTGGTATTTCACCGGCTGGCAGCCGACCACGGCGTGTTGGTGTCCGGCATTGAACCCGGCAGTCCCGCGAGCCGGGCCGGTTTGCGCGAGGGTGACGTCATTGTCACGTTCGGCGGCGAATCTGTCTCCAGCATTGATGAATTGCATCGTCACCTGGTCTCCAACGTGATTGGCATTCCGTCACAAATCACGGTCATCCGACATACGGAAAAGCTGGATCTAGTGGTGACTCCGCAGGAATTGGTTATCAACCATCAACGAAATTAACTGAAATCTATGAAAACTATATTCAATAGAAATTATCGGTCGGGAATAAGACAACATCGTCTCCCGCGTGTGCGCCTGACACCATCGCGCCGGGCGCGGCGACGTCGCACAACGCCTTTGCCTGCGGCAAATGTTCCCGCCAAGCCATTGCCAAAGCTGGCTGCTGCCATCGAACCGGAAACTATTCCTGCGGAATCTTTGTCAGGCGACACGTTGCAGCTTTATCTGCGTGAGATTGGCCAGGTGAAATTGCTGACGCCGCAAGAAGAGATCACGCTCGCCAAACGAATCCGGCGCGGTAACAAGAAAGCACGCGAGCAAATGATCACCGCCAACCTGCGGCTGGTGGTGAAGATTGCCCGCGACTACGAGGGGCTTGGCCTTCCGTTGCTGGATCTAATCAACGAGGGTAACATCGGACTGATGAAGGGCGTGGAGCGCTTCGATTTGAACAAAGGGGCGAAGCTTTCAACCTACGCGTCCTTGTGGATCAAGCAGGCGATACGGCGTGCGTTGTCAAATCAGTCAAAGACCATTCGACTGCCGGTTCATGTCTTTGACAAGATGACGCACATTCGCCGGGCGGAAGTCAAATTGCGCGAGACGCTTGATCGCGAGCCGACGGACGAAGAAGTCGCGGATAATCTGGGTCTTAACACGCGACGCATCCGCCAATATCGTGAAGCGGCCCGCGCACCGGTGTCACTCGATTCGCCCATCAGCGAAGACAATTCGACTTCCATCTCGGATCATGTGGCCGATGCCAGTGCCGCCGCTCCTTTTGATGAGATCGTGAAACACAGCGACAATGAATTGATGAGGGAAGTTCTGGCCACGCTCGACGCGCGGGAGAGTCGAATACTTTCAATGCGGTTCGGCTTGGATAATGGCCGGCCAAAGACCCTTGAAGAAGTAGGCGAACGGTTGGGAGTCACGCGCGAACGCATCCGCCAGATTCAGGAACAAGCTTTGCAAAAGATGCGCGTAAAAATTGAAAACCGGGACCACTCGCCAGCATTGATTGCGGCGTAACTTGATGAAACCAAGTTCTGACATGGTGCTTTCAGTCCTCGACCTCGCGTCGGTTCGTGAGGGCGGAACGGTTGCGGAAAGTTTCCGCAATACGCTCACCCTCGCGCAACATGCGGAGAAATGGGGCTACCGGCGTTTTTGGCTGGCGGAGCATCATAACCTCGTCGGCATCGCCAGCGCGGCGACTTCCGTGTTGATTGGTCATGTGGCCGGAGGCAGCAAAACCATCCGCGTCGGTTCCGGCGGCATCATGCTGCCGAACCATGCGCCACTGATGATCGCAGAACAGTTCGGCACGCTGGAAGCGCTTTATCCCGGACGCATTGATTTGGGACTTGGACGGGCGCCGGGCGGCGATGCGCTCACCGCGCAGGCATTGGGCCGCGATTCAGGATCGGGTGATCGTTTCCCCGAAATGGTGCAGGAATTGATCCATTACCTCGGCCCGGTGTCACCAGGCCAGCGTGTTCAAGCAGTGCCCGGCGGAAATTCCAACGTCCCGATATGGCTGTTGGGATCAAGCATCTTCAGCGCGCAACTTGCAGCCCACATGGGATTGCCTTTTGCCTTTGCCGGTCAGTTCGCGCCGGAGATGATGATGGAAGCCGCTGCTCTGTATCGCCAATATTTCAAGCCTTCACCCACATTGAAGCAGCCATATTTGATGATTGGACTGCCGTTGCTCGCAGCGGATACCGACGAGCAAGCTGGATATTTGGCGACCTCGACACAGCAACGAGGCTTGCGTCTGATTCGTGGCCAGCCCATTTTCACGCCGCCGCCCGTTGCCAGCATGGATGGACTTTGGAATGCCGGGGAAAAGCGGGCGGTTGAGGGACGGCTGGCCGCAGCGGTGATTGGCGGTCCTGTCACCGTGGAGCGCAAGTTGAAGGAATTTCTGGAACTCACGCAGGCAAACGAGTTGATTTTATTTTCGGATTTCTACCGGCTGGAAGACCGTTTGCATTCGTATGAAATTGTGGCCGGCCTTTTTTTGAAACCAACCAAATAATATGGAATACAGAGACTATGCAAGTCGGCATTGACAGTTTCGCGACTGCATTTACAAATGATGCAACCAGCTTCGCAGGCAATGCATCGGAGGCTTTGCGCCTCTTGATTGACCGTATTGTGCAAGCTGAACAGGTTGGTTTGGACGTTTTCGGAATCGGCGAACATCATCGCCGGGAATTTCTTGATTCGGCTCCACCAGTCATTCTCGCCGCTGCCGCAGCCAGAACAAATCGCATCCGGCTCACCAGTGCTGTAACAGTGTTAAGCGCAGCCGACCCGGTGCGCGTGTTTCAACAATTCGCCACGCTGGATTTGCTTTCGCAAGGCCGGGCGGAGATGGTTGTCGGGCGAGGCTCGTTCATTGAATCGTTTCCGTTGTTCGGCCTGAAACTCGAAGACTACGATTCACTGTTTGCCGAGAAACTCGATTTGCTCCTCAATATTCGTGGAAACGAACGGGTTCATTGGTCTGGCAAACATCGCGCCCCGCTCACCGGTCAAGGCGTGTATCCAAGACCATTCCAAAATCCATTTCCAATCTGGCTTGGAGTGGGCGGGACACCGGAATCCTTTGCCCGCGCCGGTTCCTTGGGACTTCCTTTAATGGTCGCCATCATCGGTGGTGAAACGCGGCGCTTTCGTCCGCTCGTTAATCTCTATCGCGAGGCGGGCCGACGAGCGGGCTACAAACCGGAGCAACTTAAAGTTGGTGTTCATGCGCTAGGTTACGTCGCGAGCACAACTCGACAGGCGGTTGACGATTTCTTTCCGGGCTACGCCAAAGCATTCACTGAAATTGGAAAGGAGCGCGGCTGGCCATCTGTTACGCGCGCACACTTTAATACCCTGCTTGGCCCACACGGCGCACTGATGGTCGGCAACCCCGAAGAAGTGGCGGAGAAAATCCTCGAACACAGCGAGGCATTAGGCGGCATTTCCCGGATTAGCTTCCAGATGGATGTCGCTTCATTACCTCACGCGATGCTCATGCAGGCCATCGAATTGATCGGCACCCGTGTCGCGCCGATTCTGCGCACAACTTCTTCTGCGGTGACTTAACGACTTGCAGCCATCGCGGAAACTGAGTTGGTCTCATTCTGCCAACCGCCACCAAGCGCTTTGTAAAGTTGCACAAGGTTGAGTGAAACGGTTTGATCACTTTGCACCAGCGCATCCTGCGCCGCATAAAGTGAACGTTCGGAATCCAAAACGTGCAGAAAATCCGCCAAGCCGTTGTTGTAAAGTTGCCTCGACAATTCAAGCGCCTGTTCGTCAGCCTTGACTGACTGAGACAACGATTCGCGCCGGGTTTGTTCTCTAGCGTAAGCGGTGATTGCATTTTCTGTTTCTTCCAAGGCAACCAGCACCGTTTGCTGGTAGGAATCCAACGCCTGTTCCTGGCGGGCATTCTGAACGCGGACGTTGGCCCGGATGCTGCCGGCCTGAAAAATTTCCCATTGCACGGTCGGGCCGGCGGACCAATAACGGCTGGCGTAATCAAACAGATTGCCCGTTGATATGCTTTCAACACCGGCAAAACCTGTCAGCGAAAACTTCGGAAACAGATCTGCCTTGGCAGCGCCGATGCGCGCCGTGGCGGCGGCCAGTTCACGTTCGGACTTTTGCACGTCGGGACGGCGTTGCAGCAAATCCGACGGCAGACCCACTGGCACTGCTGGCGGTGTAAGCGGAATTGGTTTTTTAGCGGACATTTCGTCCTGCAACGCGTCCGGCGGCTGGCCAAGCAGCACGGCCAGATGATGCACGGATTGATCGAAACCGGTTTTCAGCGAAGGCACTTCCGCCTCGGTCGCGGTCAGCAATGCCGTGGACTGTTGAACGTCGAGGTCACTGCTCAATCCGTTTTCAAAGCGGTTGCTGGTCAGGTTCAAAATTTCCTGCTGAACTTGGATATTTTGGCGTGCGATGGCGAGACGTTGTTGATAGCCGCGTGCCCCAATGTAATTCCGCGCTACTTCCGCCAGCAGCGAGACCAGCACGTCGCGCTGGCCAAATTCCGCAGCACCCATCGCAGCGCTGGCGGCCTCAATGGTTCGGCGGGTGCCGCCGAAAACGTCGAGTTCCCATGTGGCATCAAACCCGGCGTGGTAAAGGTTGTAGTCTAGTGGAGTGCCGGGCGGCAACGGTGGAAAATTATTCAAGCCATAGCGATTTCGCGAATAGGAACCCGACGTTCCCACCGAAGGCCAGAAACTTCCAGAAACCACATCACGTTCGGCGCGGGCTTCACGCACATGGGCTTCGGCAATGCGAAGCGTGAGATTGGATTGGATAGCCACTGTCACGAGCATATCCAGATTGGTGTCGCCGAAATTTTTCCACCAAGCTGCAAGGTCAACCGGCCCGTTTGTTTCACCGCCGACGAGGGGCGATGTCCATTGTTGTGCTGACACGCTTGCTTTTGGCGGATGATAATCCGGCCCGACGGCGCAACCGGCGAGAAGAGCCAGACATATTGCAGCCACGACCATCATGGGTTTCATTTTTTGCCCGCCTCCTCGTTTTGATTGACGGCGTTGAATAGATTCAAAATTGTTTCAATGGTAATGTCGTCGCCAACGCCGGTGTTGAGCATGGCGTGGAAAAGCTGGCGGTTCGGCCAGTCGTGACCGTAGTGGTGTTTCACAAACTTCCGGCGATCCTCGTCAAGAGTATCCACCAAATTGATGGCTTCCGCTTCGTTGCCGACGCGTTTGAGCACGCGTCGGAACTTGAATTCGCGCGAGGCATATAGAAACACACAAAAAGTGTCGGTGCGGTCGCGAAGAAAATATGGAGCACCGCGACCGATGATGACGCACGGTTTCTTTTCAGCGGTCTGTTCGATCACTTGTTGAAGCAAATGAGCCAGCCGTTTGCTGTCTAAAATCGCCAAGTCGGGCGACGGCAGGTTCCGGTCAAAACTGCCGCGCCAGAGGACGTTGACCAATCGTTGGAGAAACGGATCATTGCGTTCCAGATGCCGCAGGCAGGTATCAACCGGAATTCTGGCCAGCCGCGCGATTTCTTGAGTCAGTGCCTGATCAAAACAATTCCAACCCAGCCGCTGCGCAACTTTTTCACCGATGGTGCTCGCGCCCGCGCCAAATTCGTGGTCAATGAGAAGAAGTTGTTTCATACGTCACAAATAATCATTCAGCAGCCGCCACCGCGTGAGCCTGCCGGGATTTTTCAAAGGTTAACACACATAAAACACTCACCGCGCAAAAACAGGCGACCACAAGAAATAAATTCACGAACGCCCAATATTCGGACTGTTGCAACAGCGTGTGATAAAGAAATCCGTGCGCCCGCGC
>DATAUQ010000062.1:0-23263 GCA_036268155.1 Verrucomicrobiia bacterium
CGCATTAAATATGCGCCCGGCAAACGCAAGCAGCATTCAAAAGCATAAAATTAGAGGTCGCGCCCCCCGCATGGCCTGACCACTGACAATCCCAGCCGGATTTGCAAAATGGCTGGGATTGAAAACGGAAAATGAAAATCATTCTGCTCCGCCAGCAGTCATCGCATTAAACCGCTGGCTGGCGCAAGTTGGTATCACGGAAATAACAGCATGGCGCTGGCGGCGCAAAGGCTGGCTCAACACAGTTAACATTGCCGGTCGTCAATATCTCACCCAAGAAGCGATTGATGATTTTCAACGTCGCGCTGTTGCTGGTGAATTCGCTCAAGAACACAAAGTTCCCAAACGCAAGGAGGTCGCACCGTGAACGACCCGTTGCCAAATGACGAGCCGACGATCAAGGAATTCATTCCGGCGTCATGGTTTCATCCCGTCGGCATCTTCAAGGTGCTGGCGCGGTTCTGGGATCGGCTGCCCGATGTCAGCGGCAAATTGTTCCTGACGTTCACGCTCGACCCAAAAAACTACGCCAGCGAAGAAGCCGCGTTTGAAGACAGCCGCGACTGGCTGCGTAAAGTCTTTTTCCAACTCCGTCATGGTATTGAACACGAAGGCAAAACCTGCGTCATTGATGAGCCTTATTGCATCAAGGTCGAATTCCATGAAAACGGCTGGGTGCATTACCACGCCATTTTCCTGACGCACCGTTTCCTGCCCAAGGAACTGCTGGCCGAATTGTGGAATCGCGGCTGGGTGAAAGTCCAGCGGATCACCAACACGGATTTTCATTACTTGCTGAAATACGTGACGAAGCCTGACGAACTGCCCGAATGGGTGAAAAAGCGAAAGCGGCTGCGCGTATTCCAAACCACCAAGGGCTTTTTGAAGCCGCTGCCACCCAAACCCAAAACCATTTCGCTCAAGGAACCACGCAAACGTGCCTCCTACACGATGGATGAACGGTTCTGGCGTTGGGCCTGCATGGGCGTGATCCGGCAGCACGGCAAAGCCCGCACCGTTAAATTTCAGATCCCATATCGGGAACTGTTCGACCAGCTAGTTTTATCCGCTGCGCTGGATGGTCGTTATAAAGGCAACGGGGAAATAGTAATAACTAGAAAGGATGGGTTAATAAAATGGCTGAAAATGCAAAATCAACTCAAGGCGACAAACTGAACGGGCTGTTCGTTCGAGGCGTCGCGGTGTCCAGTTCGGCGAAAGTGTTCAACCGGAAAGACGGTTCTGGCAAGATCGTCTGCATCCGGCACGAACTGGCGCTGCAACCAGGTCTGGCGGTATTCGAGGAATACCCGGACTTGAAGGACGGCAAGGTGAAACTGGACGGCGACAAGGTCGTCGAGTTTCCCAAGCTGCCGGAAATGCAGCAAGTCACGCTGAAAGTGCTGCGCTGGGAAGAACGGGACAAGCATCTGGTCATCAAGGAAGCGCAATTGGTGGCTTGATACACATGGTGAAAGGGCGGTGGCGGGAGCCGGGCGCAGCCCGGCCCCGCTGCCGCCCTTAACCTTGTTTAATACTCTAATAACTGTCCCGCCTGATTCAAACCCGCTGGACACCTTGGCCGCGAATATTTACCAAGACATTAGATTTTTTGGGCTTGCATCTTTCCAGAGTAAGCCTAGTCTTACCGCATGATTGCTAAAGTTTCAGTCAAAGGCCAGACGGTCATCCCGGAAGCCATCCGCGAAATGGCGCGGATCAAGGCTGGCGACCAGTTGGATGTCGGTTACTCCGGCGGACTCATTGTCATGCGCAAACGCCAGTCCCTTACACCATCGCGGGTGCGCTCGCTGCTGCTCGGTGGTCGCGGCCTGCCGGAAATGACGGCAAAGGATGAAACGGCGGTTTCCGCCGCCGTGCAACGCGTCCGCCGTCGCGTGAAAGCGTGAGAGTTGTTTTCGACACCAACGTCGTCGCCAGCGCCAGCTTTTGGCGGGGTGCGCCGTTTGATTGTCTGGCGGCGTGGGCGCAAGGACGTTGCGTGGCCGTGGTCAGTTCCGGCCTGCTGGCCGAATATCATGAAACCGTTCAAGAACTTCGCTTGGATTATCCCGGTCGCAAATGCGTAGAATGGGTGGAAGCCTTGACCGAATCCGCCGAACTGGTTTTCCCCGTTGAACGCGCCTCTGGTGCGACACCTGATCCCGACGACGAAATGATTTTGGAATGTGCGCTGGCGGCGGAAGCCGAATACATCGTGAGCGGTGACAAAAAGCATCTGCTCGCTCTACGGCAATTTCAGGGCATTCCGATTGTCAGTCCCGCAGAATTTTTACGACGGATAAAATCTGATTGATTATGAAAAGCGAAAAGAATCATCTCTATGATTTTACGGCTTCGCCCCCGGAAACCATTCCACGTGCTGCTCGCCGTTGCGACCCAATATGTCACCCGCTTGCCGCGCAGAAACGCGATATAACCCTGCACCCCGCCAGCCATCGCGCGGCGCGTGAACTCGCGGAACGGCTGCCCGTTGCGCTGGCTGTCCAGGATGTTCGCGCGCAACGCCGCCACGTCCAGCTCCGGCGCGACCGGCGGCAAGGCGTCGAACGCGATGGGCACCGTCACCGTCCGGCCTTCCGCGCTGTAAAACGTCTTGCGCAACCGCACATAATCCACGTGATAATACTCCACGCCCGCGCCCATCAATTTGCCGACCGCATCAGGAAATGACAGCGTGCCGCCGAGCGTCGCATGGGAAACTTCAAAGATGATTTCAACGTTCATGACGATTTGTTAAAGTTTTGCGAAATAGTTTAGCCAAAAACAAGATTGCTCATTTAGAAATTTTTTCAGGTGAGATTAAAATAACATTCGTCTGAATTTTGTGAATTGTTTGAAAAAATTGACGACGCAACTCTGCGAGCCTATCGCTCGGACATTTCTTTTGCGAATCGGCTTCGGTTTTTATAACACCAGGAATTCTACTAATTTCAGTAGTCACTAAATCTTCGATTTGTCCAAGAATTTGCAGGAGTTCGGAAAAATCGTTATGCACCCATTGAAGCGGTTCAATAACACGACATCTCAATTTATGATATTCTGCCTTGAATAATTGAATTTCAGCACTCGCCCTAGAAATTATCTCTTCGTTTTTTCCAATTCCATTGGTTTCAGCCTTTAATCGCGATTCGTAATCATCAAAGAATTTTTGAATAAATGCATGGTGCGGGCGCATAATAAGCTCTTCAATCCAGAAAGCTGCAACTTGTGCTTTTCTTTCTGACTCCCGATCCGTGAAGTCCTGATGCCGCTCGCATCTATGTTTCCTATCAGCCCAGATGAAAAGCCAAAACACGAGCAAAAGATTTGCCACTGAAGCAATGGCTTGCGCCCAAGTCGCCCAATCAGCAGCACTTAATGACAATAATGAGCATCCTATTGCCGCTTGGGTGGGACACAAGGACGGCGGCGTCCTGATTGGAAAAGTTTATGGACATTTGGGCAATGGCCGAGCGTGTAAATTTTGAGCTGGTTGCGTTTCAAAAAGCGCCAATGCCTAACGACTTCACAGTCGGAAGCGATCAGATTATTCAGCTGAATCAGTCCTTTTTACATTTTCTATTTAGCCGCGTTGTTCCGTTCACTGCGATTTTGAGAATCGCCGGCGGTTCTTGATTGATCAGAGGGTGATATGTTCAGGGCGCTTGATGTTTTTGCGCAACGTCACAACCGTCGCCGGTGTCGTGCGAAGAAAATATCTGTTCAACCGCGCGGGCTGCATCATGCTCGTCATCGCCGATTGCCTCAATGTCGAGGGCGGTTCCCATGGTGGCACACAATGAAATAATGCTCAAAATACTGCGCAGGTCCGCGACTTTCCCCCTGCATTTCAGAAAGATTGCCGAACGAAACCGCTTGCTCAGCCGCACCAGTTTTGCCGCCGGACGCAGATGCAATCCTTCTCGCCAGGGAACAACCACTGTTGAGCGTTTCATAACTATTCTCCGACAGATTCCCGCCGGATTCAGTTCAATCTTTGCGCGCTCACGAAGAATTTTTTTTGTTGAACATTTTTGCGGACTGTCTTTCAAATGAAGAAAGCGGAAAGGTTATCGCACGGCCTCAAGCATCTCCTTTGGAACGCCGGGTCATCGCGGTTTGCGCGCGCAACAAGTCATGTAAGGTCATGGACCGACGACTTGGCCGTCCGGGCGATCGATCCAATAACTTAAATATAAATTTGTTTGGACTTTCGCTTGTCCAGGGCGTGCAAACGCGTCACATTTTCCGTGCATGGATTTGCGCATCAAAAAACAAACGAAGGTCGCTGGTGTTTTTTGTGGTTTTGGCTTGCTGGCGGCGGTTGGCTTTGGTGATTACATCACGGGATATAAACTTACTTTTCTGGTATTTTACCTGATTCCAATCCTGTTTGTCTTGCGGCGCGTGGGACTGGGGTTTTCCTTTGTAATGGCGGTAATGTCGGCGCTGGTCTGGGTGTTCACCAACATTGCGGCGGGTGAGCATTATTCAGACTTTCTGACCACGGCTTGGAACACTGGCATCCGCCTGTCGGTTTTTATTCTGGTCATCCTTTTGTTTTCGGCCCGGGATAATTTGCACAAGTTGGTGGAGCAGAGGACGGAAAAATTGCGCCGGGAAATCCGGGAGCGCAGCCGATTGGAGAAAGAACTGCTGGAAATTGCCGAATCCGAGCAGCGGAGGATTGGTCAGGATTTGCATGACAGTTTGGGGCAGCATCTGACCGCCACCGCGTTGGCGGGCAAGATT
Organism: Verrucomicrobiia bacterium; assembly: GCA_036268155.1. Classification (GTDB taxonomy): domain Bacteria; phylum Verrucomicrobiota; class Verrucomicrobiia; order Limisphaerales; family UBA11358; genus UBA11358. The sequence goes on from DATAUQ010000062.1 coordinate 4,756, forward strand.
CTGGCAAAAAAGCTGGCCAACAAATCCGTGGTCGAACCCGCCATGGCTGACCGCGTGGTCGTCATGGTTGAAGAAGCGATTGATTTGACCCGGAATCTTGCCCGCACTTTGCACCCCGTCGAGCTTGGCGCGGATGGTTTGGAAGCCGCGTTGCAGAATCTTGCGGCCAACCTGTCCAAAGCATTCGATGTTTCCTGTCGTTTGCAAAATTCCGGGACCGTTGTTTTGCCTGACCCCAAAACGGCCATCCATTTGTATCGCATCGCCCAGGAGTCGGCGAGCAACGCAATCCGTCATGGCCGCGCCCGCAACATTGTCATTTCGCTGGATGCCACTAGCAGAAGCCTCATGCTGGCGGTGACGGATGATGGTGCAGGTTTGCCAACGAATGCCCAGACTATAAAGGGCATGGGGCTGCGGATCATGGATTATCGCGCCAGCATGATTGGCGCGACGTTTGACATCCAAAATTTGCCGGCGGGCGGCGCACGCGCAGTTTGCGTTTGGAACCCCAGCCTGACTGACATTAAAGACCATGCAGACGAAAACTAAAATTCTGCTCGTGGACGACCATCCGCTGGTGCGCGAATGGCTCACCAACCTTATCAACGAAGAATCCGATTTTGAAGTTTGCGGCAGCGCCTGCGACACCCGCGAGGCGCTCGGTTTGATTGGGACGCTTCTGCCCCGGATTGTCGTCGTGGATATTTCCATGGAGGGCGGCTCCGGTCTGGAACTCATCAAGGACGTCAAGGCGGTTCATCCCAAGGTGGGCATGATTGTCCTTTCGATGCACGACGAAATGCTCTACGCCGAACGCGCTATGCGCGCCGGAGCCGCCGGATACATCATGAAACGCGAAGCCACCGAAAAGGTTCTCGATGCCATTCGCGCGGTGCTTCAAGGCGGACTTTATTTCAGCAACGCCGTCAACGCCATGCTGGCGCAGAAACTTGTCCAGGGTGTCGGCGACCAGCCGACGGCCATCGGCTCGTTGAGCGACCGCGAATTTGAAGTGTTTCAATTGCTGGGGCGCGGCCACAGCACCCGGCAGGTTTCCGAGCAGATGAACATCAGTTTCAAAACGGTTCATGTCTATTGCGCCCGCATCAAGGAAAAACTGAATCTGGCCAATATCAACGAACTCTGTTTTCACGCCGTCCGCTGGCACGAAAGTCAGCAACCCCGCTAAATTCTACTGGCGCAAACCGTATAGGAAATCTTCCTACAAGATAATTAGCAGAAGCTATACGGCGGTTTGGCACGTTTGGTTTCCTCATTGCTAGTGTTTCAGCATCGCGGTTGCGTCAGGCAATAACGGAACCAAAATGTCATTATAAATTAACCCGCCTGACGCTGTGTTCCACCGCACGAACAGAAAGCAGACAAATGAAAACAAACAAACGCATCCACAAGGCGGGTTTCACTCTGGTGGAAATCATGATTGTTGTGGCCATCATCGGCGTATTGGCGGCAATCGCGATCCCGAACTTCGTGAAAGCCCGCGCCACATCACAAGCCAACGCCTGCATCAATAACCTCCGCCAGATTGACGATGCAGCCAATCAATTCGCGCTGGAAAGAGGCAAAGCGACTGGTGCCACCCTCAGCTTCCCGAATGACTTGACGCCCTACATCAAGTTGAACTCGGCCAACAAAATTCCCGGCTGCCCGGCAGGTGGCACTTATTCCGAATCTACAGTAGGTGCGAATGGCTACCCGAGGTGCTCACTCAGTTCGACGGTGACTCCGTCCCACGTTCTGCCGTAAAAGATCGGAAACGATGACCACAAAATCCGCTGTCACAGCAGCGGATTTTGTGGTGTCTTGGAACAGTCGGCTCGCAATTAAAACTGTCTGAACCTGTCCAAATAATGTGCAGTGACTGTGAAAATGAGTCAGCCATATCAGATTCCAAGCCGCAGAATTTTAGCTCGCGCTTCACAAATCACCTGAACGCTGGGCCATCATGGTTTGCGCGCGCAACAAATCATGCAAGGTCACAAGGCCGACGACTTGGCCGTCCGCGCGATCCAGCACAACGACAAATTGCGTGTCCGACTCGATCAGGAGTTGTTGCAATTTGCCAATGGTTTGATCGCGCAGACAAACCGTCGCGGGTTTCAATTTGACGGCGCGCTTTTCGGCGAAAGATTCTTCCGCCTCGTCGCGCGTGAGCACACCTTGCAATTTATTTTCCAGCATGACGGGAAATTGCCGATACGGATTGGTGGCCAGCATTTTGCGGAGATCGCTTTCGGCTACGCTGAAAATAATCACCGGCTGAAAATTGGCGATGGCGGAAACGGGAAATTGTTCCCAGCTTTGCAAATCGCGCGGCGGGCGGACGTGTTCGATGCGATGACCGTCCTGTTCCAGCAGCGCGTCGTAAAAGTTATGTTTGTTCATCCGGCGCGCAATCGTCTGGCTCACCAGCGCGCCCAGCATGAGCGCGGGAACATAGGAAAATTCCTGCGTCATCTCGAACACGATCAAAATGCCGGTCACGGGCGCCCACACGACCGCGCCGAGGCACGCGCTCATGCCCACGACCGCCAGCGTCAAAAAATCACCGCGCGTCACGACGAATTCCAAGTTCAGCAAACCGGCGATGATCATCCCGATCATGCCGCCGAAAAAAAGCGCAGGTGAAAAAATTCCGCCGCAGCCGCCAAAGCCGTAACAACTGAACGTGGCAATGAATTTGGCGACCAGAAGCACCGCCGCCAGTTGCCAGCCGATGTCGCCCGCGAGCGCGCTGGAAAGATCGCCGTAACCCAGACCGAACACGCCGAGCCGGCCTGTGCGCAAAAAAATCGCAGCGCCCAAAATCCAGGTGATCAACGCGCCGGCCAAAGGCACGAGCCACGCCGGAATTTTTTTGATTTGCGTCACTTTCCGGCGCAAGCCGAGCGACGAACGCTGAAAATAAACGCCTGCCAGGCTGGCAATCGCCGCGACAACAGGCGTCAGCAAATAACCGACCCACGTCGGCGCTTCCACGCCGGTCAAAGTGAACGAAGGCTGCTTGCCGATGATGCCATGCACCACGAGCGCGCCGAGCACCGAGGCGAGCAGCACGGAACCGAGCAACCGGCTGTTCAGGTCGCCGATGATTTCTTCCAGCACAAAAGTCGTCGCGGCCAACGGCGCGTTGAAGGCCGCAGCCAGGCTCGCCGCCGCGCCCGCCGCCGAGGCCGCGCGCCGGTTTTGTTTCGCTTCGCCGGTCAGCCCGGCAAGATTGGAGGCGAGCGTTCCGCCGACTTGCACGCTGGGGCCTTCGCGCCCGAGGCTCGAACCGCCGCCGACGCTGACGATTCCAGCCAGGAATTTCACTGCCGCCACGCGCCACGGCATGAACCCGAAATCTTTCCAGAAGGCGAGTTTGAGCTGTGGAATGCCGCTGCCGGCGGCATCCTTGCAAAAAGAATGCAACAGCCAGCCGACCAGCAGCGATGAGCCGACGAGAATGCCCAGACTGCCGAAAAGAAAAATGATTTTCGACTGGTGCGACAGTTGCACGAGTCCCAGCCGGTAAAGCCAGTTGATGCCAAGCTGAAACACGACCGCCGCAGCGCCCGCGCTCAATCCATAAACGCACGAAATCAAAACCGTGCGCCCGCGAACGGGCAAACGCTGCAAAAGATGGTTCAACCTGGATAAATTCATGAAATGTTTCGCTGCCAGAAATCCGCGTGTGCAAACCCGAAATTTAACAGCCGGCGGTCAATCAGCCTGAAGCCGGCGACCGTCAGAAAATTGTCCGGCGGCGTGAGCCGGTTTGCGAACAAAGACGTTGTGAGCTTGAAGGACGCATACAGCATGGCCAGAATTATTTTTGCGCGCCAACGCCGCCAGCCGCGTTCCGGTTCGCGGAAATCAGCGAGCAGCCACACGGCTTCGGTGGTCGTGCTTTCGGCCAGCAATGGCACGAGTTTTTGAAGTTGATCGGCACGAAAACAATCGAGAAAAAAATTGGTGACAACCAGATCAAATTTTTCCGACGGCGGCGTCCAGTCCAGCGCGTCCATTTGTCTGAATTGAATCCGCGCGCAGTCCAATTTTTCCGCAGACAACCGCTGTCGTGTTTGTTTAATCATTCCTTTGCAATGTTCGACGCAGGTGATCTGAATTTGCGGGTTACAGCGCAGCAGTTCCACCAGAAATTTCCCCGTGCCTTCGCCGACCAACAGCGCGCGGCGGCAATTTTTTGTGCGCGCCAGAAAGGCCGTCCGGCAGCGTTGCATCAATCCGCCGGCGAAAAGTTTTTCCAACCAATGATAATGTGCCGCCAGCCGGTCAAAGTTCATCACGATGCGGGACAAAATTTTATTGCAGGACGGTTCCACCAAAGACAGGCCGCGATGCCACCGGCGGCAAAAAACAAAACGTCCCACGGATCAGCCGCGCCGATATGAAGATAAATTGGGCCGACAATTTTGCACATCACCGACCAGACGATGAGGTGAAAAAACATTTCCATCCAGCTTGACGGGCGGTCATGTTTTCGCAAACCAAGCAGCCGCTGAATCCACAGCACGACCGGCAGCGCGGCGGGCATCAGCAACAGATCATCAAAGTGCGAACGCAAGAACGGCCACGCCCAATGAAGATGCGAGTAAAAAAATCCGGCTGAATACGGACGGATTACGAGCCGGTTGAAAGCATAAGCCGCGATGGAAATCCCGAACAGCCGGTCTTGCAGATAACCAAAGCGGTTCATAATGCCAGCAGCACGAATCCGGTGGTTATCGCCAGCAACGCTTTGAAAAATAAAATCATAATGATTTTATCCTACCGAAAATGACAGCCCACGCCAGCAAGTTTTTTTGGTCAAACCACCGGTGATTGTGTGATCCAACTTGACAGCGTTCGTCGAACGGAGCCGTCGTTCAAAAGTTATTTAGCCAGCAGCTTGCGGATGGATTTTAATTCCAACTAGGCATTCTCCTTGTCATCGGTGGGAGCCACAAACCAAGGCGCGCGCCTGGTGCTGGTCGCGCTCAAGCAATTTTCATAAGCTTTCATGTAATGCTTCCAAAATTTGCGCTCGTGAATGTCGGCGAGGCTGCCGGGAGCACCAGGCGCAATATGATTTGTTGTTGGCATAAATAATTTGGTTCTGTGATCAGCCACCATGGGCGAAGTCGGGATAATCCGTCATGCCACCGTCCACGAAGATCGTGCGTCCGGTGACATAAGAGGCCGCGTCTGAAACGAGCACCACGACCATGCGGGCGATTTCGTCCGGCTCTCCAATCCGTCTCAACGGGATTTTCTCCAGCAGGTCTTTCATGTTTTTGCGATTGCTCCAGACAGAACGGTTGATTGGCGTTTTGATCGCGCCCGGACCAACCGCCAGCACACGCACTCCGTGCGGCGCAGCTTCCTGGGCCAGCGTCTTGGTCAACATACTGACGGCCGCTTTGCTCGACGTGTAGGCACTGTAGCCAGACCAGGCGATTTCTTCATGCACCGAAGTGGTGCTCAATACGACGCCGCTTTTTTGCCGCACCATGCGCTTCAATGCTTCGTTGGCGCAGTAGAAGGCACCGAACAAATTCACCTCGATCACTTTTCGCCACGCGACAATATCAGCCTTCCAGCCGACGGCGCTAGGACCATCAATCCCGGCGTTGTTGATGAGAATATCAATCCCGCCCCACGCCGCATCCAACTGCCGGAACATTTTCCCGACCGACTGGGGATCGGAAACGTCCGCCTGAATTGAGATTGCTTTGCCGCGTTTCTGTTTGATCGTTTTTACAAGCGCGTCTGCTGCTTTGGGATGGCCCACATAGTTGATCGCCACTTTTGCGCCGGCCTCGGCCAGAGCCAGCGCAATCGCCGCACCGATGCCGGAATTGCCGCCCGTGACGAGCGCGCGTTTGCCTTCAAGTTTGATGTTCATGATTGTCCTTTGTGTTTGTCATTTGGTTTCTGCGGGTTCACCGCCTGTTCTTTCGACAGCCGAAGTTGAACAATGTTCGGCGGAAAGGGAATGTTGCAGGCCCAACTTAAGGCCACTTCAAGTTTGCGACTGAACGTCGGTAACTTTGCCAAATAGATTCCCCGCCATAAAAACCATGCGATGAAGCCGGACAACTTGACTCCATAAATAACCGCCACGGCATTGCGATGGCCGATGGAGGCAAGCATTCCGCGTGGACGAAAATTAAACGGCTTCGTCGCCGCGCCTTGCGAGGCGCATTTAAGATTCTCTGCCAACTGCCGCGCCTGCTGCACCGCGAACTGCGCGGTCGCGGGGCATGGCCGGCCATCGTAGGCGTTGGGAATAAACGCACAGTCGCCAAGACCCCAGAGATTGGCCGTGCCACTCACCTTCATGTCCTGGTCGGTCTTCAGCCGGCCTTTTTCCAATGTGAGACCCAAGCCTTTGATCAACGGATGCGCCGCCGTGCCCGCCGTGCAGACGATCATTCCCGTTTCGATCCGCTCGCCCGAAGTCAGATTCACCCCGACCGAGTCAACTTTTTTAGCCGATGTTTCCAATCGCACCTTGATCCCGTTTTTCCGGAGTTTCTGCAATGTAAATTTGGACAGTGACTCATGGTGCAACTCTGGTAACAGTTGCTTGCCTTTCTGCAACAAGACAACGTGCGGAGCCTCATGTTTCAACTCTGGATAAAAGCGGTGGATTGCCCGCATCAAATCCGCAATATGTCCGGCAATTTCCACGCCGCTGAATCCGCCGCCAATGACGGCCACGGTGAGCAGACGCTGGCGCATTTTCGCATCCGGTTCGGTCGCGGCGGTTTCAAAGTTGCCGATCAAATCGTTGCCCATGACGATTGCGTCCATGACCGTTTTCAACGCATAGCCCCGTGAAGCCAGTCCCGGAATCTCCTCCAGATTTGCCGCCGCACCGCAAGCCAGTGCCAACTGCGTGTAGCGCATGGAAGCCGCCGTTCCGTCCCGGCGGAGATAGTGCGCCTCGTTCTTTTCGCGATCAATCCGGCTGACGCGCGCCTCCAGCCACTTCGTGCGTCGGGTCAACTGGCGGCCCGCCACGACGATGTGCAAAGGAGAGATGGTTCTCCCCGCCACTTCCGGGAGCATGGGCGTGAAGACCAGATGATTGTCCACGCCAAGGACGATGATTTCCGTTTGCTCCGGCAGCAATCGTTCGAGCCGTTGCGCCAAAGCCACCCCGGCAAAACCACCGCCCACAATCACAATCCTTTCGGAAAGGCCTGGCGCGATGGCTTCGTGTTTTTTCATGACCAAGTGATCGTGGCGAGTCGGCACGCGACACTCCAGGAAATTTAACTTGAAGACGCGGAAAAATGAATGAGGTGAACACCCCATAAGATGAAGCCCGCGAAATTATTGAGGCTCGCAAAATAGAGTGAGACGACATCGGCGCGGCTGGAGCACGGCGTTCACGCCGCTTCAACTTGGAAACCGAAAGCGGGTGTTAACCTTGGGTCGTGTTTGTAGCCGCAAGCAGCCATGTTCGCGCCCCGGCCAGATCGGCGTGATCAAAATATCGGATATCCGCCTTCACGAACGGTTTGCCCAACATTGCCATGACGTGCTGCCATTGTTTATCACCGACCATCGCCATCCGGTCAATGTCGCCGAAGTGTTTGGTGTCGAACTTTATTTCCTCCCACATCCCGGCGGGTTTCCATCCATGAAAACCGGTCATGTCAAACAGCACGCGCAATTTTCCATGTTGCCGGAGAACCATCTCAAATTCCGGCCCGAAATGCTCGAAATCCGTTTTGGTCAAAACGCCGCTGACGTGAATGGTGAAAAATTCACCGCCGCTGTCTTCGTTCATTTGAATGGGCATGGCTGGCTCCTTTGGTTTTGTGATCGGGTGTGCATCATAAGCGCACGAGGCTTCAGTGCGGCACGCCTATGCCGAGCGCCCCGCTTCAACCGGGTGATAATTCATCGCCGGAAATTACATGACCGAATCACTGTCGGCAAACGCCATCGTCGTCATCAGCCCATTTTCCGACTGGCGCGAATCCAGCCGCGTGTGCTGCACGACAATCGGCACGTCCGATTCAATCACGCTCGCCTGGGTCGGCGGCAAGGCACCGCCCAGTTGCCGTTCATGGTTTCGCACACGCCGTAGAGCAACGCAAAGGTGGCGACCAGCAAAATGCCGTAAGCCAACAAATGTTCGCGCATCGCAAACTTTCTCACGAAGAGCAAGCTCATGGCAAATAAGTTGGCGACCAATCCCAATAGATAAATATATTTCGCACCGAGTCGGCGCGTCAGACCAGTGCCCAATAGTGACGAAGTAATTGCAGTGACAACTTGCGGAATAAACATACAGCCACATTCGGTGCTTGAGAAATTGTAATCACTCGAACTGGTGAAGACTGCGCTGGCTGCCGGAAATGTGACCAGGGCAATTCCTTGAATTACGCCCGCGACATACACCGTCAGGATTTCGCTGCGTTGAACCATTTTATTTTAGACGTTCCAATAGGTGATCACCGACACGCAACGCATTGGCGATGATGGTGAGCGACGGATTGACCGCGCCGCAGGAAGGAAAGAAGGAAGCGTCCACGACATAGAGGTTGTCAATGTCGTGCGTGCGGCAGTCAAGATTCAGCACCGACGTCTTCGCGTCCGGCCCGAACCGGCAGGTGCCGTTCTGATGTCCGACGCCTTCCAGCGGAATGGATTTCTTGAGATAGAATTCTTCCGGCACATAACTGTGCCCGCCATCCACTTTTTTTAGCACTTCCTGCCAACGTGCAGACAGTCGCCGGTAAGCCTCCTCATTATTGGGCGTGTAATCAAGCTGGATGCCTTTGCCTGCGATCCAGCGGACGCGGTTTTTATGGCTGGGCAAATCTTCCGTGGTAAGCCACCACGGGACGGAGTGGGATTTCAATGTTTTTAAGACGACGGCCGGCGTGAAGGCCGGTGCCTCGCCCTTCATCATCTGCCATTTGAAAGACCCGACCAGTTGAATTCCGCCCATCGGATATGGGAAATCTTTTTCGCCGAAATAAAAATCGTTCAGGGCGATGGTCTTCATGTATTTGCTGGGATTTGGCTTCAGCCCAATCGAGAGCACAATGGCGGCTTTGTGAAACATGAAGTTCCGCCCGACCAAGTCCGAGCTGTTGGCCAGCCCGGTGGGGTGCGAATTGTTGGCGCTGCGCAAGAGCAATGCGGCGGAGTTGATCGCCCCGCAGGCGACGACCACGATGGCGGCGCTGTAAGTTTCCTTGCGTTTTCCGCCGTCGAACTCCACTTCGACGCCCGCGATTTCCGAGCCGGTGGCATTGGTCGTGAGCTTGCTGACATAAGCGCCGGTAAGCAGCGTGATGTTCGGCAGTTCAAAGATCGGGCGGATGCAATTGTTGTCCGCGTCCGATTTGGCTTCGACCAGGCACGGGAAACCGTCGCAGGTGTCGCAGCGAATACACTGGCTCTGCCAGCGCGCCTGTTCGTTGAGTTTAATGCCGACGGGACATGGAAATGGATGATGGCCGCCCGCCTTTAGTTCATCGTAAAGTTCCTGAATGCGCGGCTCGTGACTGACAGGCGGCTGCGGATAAGGATTGTTGGTGGGAGGTTCCGTCGGATCGGTGCCACGCTCGCCATGCGCTTGATAGAGGCGCTCGGCCTCGTCGTAGTAAGATTGATAATCGCGGTATTTCAACGGCCACTCCGGTGAGATGCCGTCCTGATGCTGCACTTTCTCAAAGTCACGTTCGCGCAAGCGGAAGAGCGCCGCGCCATAGACTTTCGTATTGCCGCCGACCCAGTAGGCAGTCTGTGGATGAAGCGGTTTACCTTCGCTGTCCTGCCAGACTTCGTCCGTATGATAACGGTTCTCAAGGAAAACCGCTTTGGTGTCCCAATTCTCTTTTTCTTGGGGCAGAAAAGTTCCACGTTCGAGGATGAGAATACGTTTCCCACTTGGGGCGAGTCGTTGCGCTATGGCACCTCCGCCCGCGCCGCTGCCGATGATGATGATGCCGTAATGGTTCGTGCTCATGGATTTTTGCCTCCAATAACTGGAGGCTGAATAGACAGCATATTTGTTAAAATTACCAATAAAAATACAACTTCCGATACGGGGTGAACACCCCATGGCAGACGCACCTTTGCCTCGTTTATTTTCGTCACTTCGCAAGTCGCCGCGATTTCCGAACTGTTCGCGGTGCTCCGGCAAATGGTATTTTCGAAAATACCCTGAAACTTTATTTGTGAAAATCCACAAAACGGCCTATAAAAATAATTGAAAATGCAAACTGGAGAATGCACGAGCAACGTTGAGCAGCCAGCTCGACAACAAAATCACTTTTGCCAGGACGGAGCATGAACGGCGGCGACATCCCTGTATTCCACCCCTTCTCGCCGGAAACAGCGAGCATCTCGGATCTTTTCATCCTCGTCCTCATCGTTTGTGGTGTAATTCTGGCGATTGTCGTCGGCATGATTGGATACGGCCTGATTTTTTTCCGGCACAAGCCGGATTCGGCGGATCCGGCCTCTCATTTTGGCAACCGAAAATTGGAAATCACCTGGACCGTCGGACCGATATTGATCATCGTTTGTCTCTTCGCCCTTACGGTGCGCGGGATGCGAGAGTCTGATCCCGCCGCGAACCGGCCGCCTGACCTCATCGTGATCGGCCATCAATGGTGGTGGGAAGTGCGTTATCCGCAAGCCGGCGTGGTGACCGCGAATGAAATTCACATTCCCGTCGGACGGCAATGGCTCGTCCGTCTGGAATCGGCAGACGTGATCCACGATTTCTGGGTGCCGGCCCTGGCGCGCAAAATACAGATGATTCCCGGCCAGACGAATCACATCTGGCTGGAAGCCGACGCGCCGGGAACCTACGACGGCGAATGCGTGGAGTTTTGCGGCGCGGGACACGCCTGGATGCGTTTTTCCGTCATCGCGGAATCGTCGGCAGAGTTTGACGCATGGCTGCGTGAACAGGAAAATTCCGCCTCCATCCCAGCCATTGATTCAGTCCAGACCGGCCTGAAAATTTTCCAGACGATGAGCTGCATCAATTGTCATTCCATTCAAGGCGTTTCGGTTGCGGCCAACGCCGCGCCGGATTTGACGCATCTGGCCAGCCGCCAAACCCTAGGCGGGGGCGTGTTGTCCAACACGGAAACGAATCTGTTTCGCTGGCTGAAAAATCCGCAAGCCTTCAAGCCCGGCTGTTTCATGCCCAATCTGAAACTGACGGACGCGCAGGCCAGCGCACTGACGGGTTATTTGGAGACCCTCCAATGAGCGAAACCGCATCAGCTTCCGTTGTAATCGAAACGCCCCAAAGAGGAAGCGCGTCGCGCGGACTCTACGGTTGGGTCGCCACAGCGGATCACAAACGCATTGGCATTCTGTATCTGCTGACCACATTGGTCTTTTTTGTGATGGGCGGCGTTGAGGCGTTGCTCATGCGGATTCAACTTGCCCGGCCCAACAATCATTTTCTTTCGCCGGACGCCTTCGACCAGCTTTTCACCATGCACGGCACGACCATGATTTTTCTGGTGGTGATGCCGACGCTCATCGGTCTGGCGAACTATCTGGTGCCGCTCATGATCGGCGCGCGCGACATGGCTTTTCCGCGATTGAACGCATTGAGCTTTTGGCTCCTGCCCTGCGGCGGTTTGCTGCTACATTTTAGCCTGCTCGCGGGCGGTGCTCCCGCCGTCGGCTGGTTCAGTTACGCGCCGTTAAGTGAAACGCCGTATGCCACGACATCCGGCGTGGATTATTGGACACTGTCGCTTTTGATTCTCGGCGTCGGCTCGGTCGCGGCGTCAATCAATTTGATTGCCACAATTCTGACTTTGCGCGCGCCGGGATTGACCATCCGCCGGCTGCCGTTGTTCGTCTGGATGATTTTCATCAACTCATTTCTCGTCATCCTCGCGTTGCCGGCATTGAACGCGGCGATTGTCATGCTGTTCATTGATCGTCACCTTGGCACGCATTTTTTTGCGCCGGCGAATGGCGGTTCAGCGGTGCTTTGGCAGCACTTTTTTTGGGCGTTCGGACATCCCGAAGTTTATATCATGGCGTTGCCCGCCTTCGGCATTATTTCCGAAGTGGTCCCGGTGTTCTCGCGGCGGCCGATTTTTGGTTATGAATTTGTCGCGGCTTCCACGGTTGCCATCGCGCTCCTTAGCTTCGGTGTTTGGGCGCATCATATGTTCGCCGTGGGGCTAGGGCATCCGGTGGATTTATTTTTTGCCGCCACGAGCATGATGATCGCCGTGCCGACGGGCGTAAAAGTTTTCGCCTGGAGCGCGACGATGTGGGGCGGCTCGATTCGTCTGACAACTTCCATGCTTTTTGCCGTGGCCTTTTTGATCCAGTTCACAATTGGCGGATTGAGCGGCGTCACTTTTGCAGTCGTGCCGATAGACTGGCAAGTGACCGGCACATATTATTTGGTGGCGCATCTACATTACGTTCTTTTTGGCGGCACGTTCTTCGCAATTTTTGCCGGAATTTATTATTGGTTTCCAAAAATGAGCGGACGGATGCTTTCCGAACGGCTCGGCAAATTGAATTTCTGGACGGCCGTGATTGGATTCAACACGGCGTTTTTCGTGCAACATTTTCTCGGCCTGATGGGAATGGCGCGGCGCGTTTATACTTATCCCGATCTGCCGGGCTGGGGTTTGCTGAATTTGATTTCCACCGTCGGCGCGTTTCTGTTGGGCGCGTCGGTGTTGATTTTGCTGTGGAACATCGCCGTGAGTCTGCGCCACGGTCAACCGGCGGGCGATAATCCGTGGCGCGCGTGGACGCTCGAATGGGCCACGACCTCGCCGCCGCCCGTGCAAAATTTTGAGCGCGTGCCGCCAATCCGCAGCCGCCGTCCGCTGTGGGATTTGGCGCATCCCGAAAATCCCGATCCGATTGTTGGCGGCACGGCGGCGCGCGACGGATTTGCGCTGGAAAAAAATCGCGTGGGCATCGTCAGTTTTCTGATCACCGAAGGCGTTTTTTTTCTCATGCTCATTTTGGCCTATCTCTATTACAACAGCCACGCCATGAACGGGCCGACACCGACGAGCATGTTGAATCCGCAACGAACCGGGATTTACACCCTGTGCCTGCTGGCAAGCAGTTTCACGATCTGGCTCGCAGATAAAAAATTGAAGGCCAAGCAGCCTTCAGCGTTTCGCTGGCTGCTGTCACTGACGATCTTGCTTGGAACTGTTTTTATTATTGGCCAAAGCCGGGAATATCTCCGCATCTTCCACGCCGGGGTCATGGTCAATTCCAATTTGTTCGCGACCACGTTTTTTACCCTGACCGGATTTCACGGTTTGCATGTGTGCGTCGGAATCATCGCGCTGTTGATTCTCATGGGACTCTCCCTGGCCGGCGATTTCAAACAAGGCCGCATCGAGGCGGTAAAATCCATCGGGCTTTACTGGCATTTTGTGGACGCCGTCTGGCTCGTGGTGTTTTCGGTGATTTATTTAAGGCTGCTTTTATGACCACGCGACAATTTTTAATTTCCGCCTGGAATTGGAATCCGTGGGTCATCGCGATTTGTGTCGCGACAATTTTAATTTACTGCGCACGGCATCATTTCCATTTCACTCGAAATATCGGCTGGCTGCTCGCTGGAGTAATTATTTTTTTCGTCACATTAGTGTCACCGATTGACGCCTTGGCCGACGGATATTTATTTAGCGCACATATGTTGCAACATTTACTGCTGCTTTTAATCATTCCACCTCTGATTTTATTGAGCCTGACGCCTGCTCCAAATTCAAATCGTTTTCAAAACGGCCGTTGGAAATGGTTGAACTGGATTTTGCGTCATCCATTGGCCAACTGGTTTTTGGGCGTCGGCGGAATGTGGCTGTGGCACGCGCCTGCGCTGTGCAATGCCGCCGTGACCAACGTCTGGGTTCATCGTTTGCAATATGTCTCGCTGCTTTTGATGGGCTTCGCTTTTTGGTGGCCGGTCATCGGGCCGTGGAGCAAACAACGAATCTCTCCGCTGGCTGGAATGATTTATCTGTTCAGCGCGTGTGTTGGCTGCACCGTTCTTGGAATCATCATCACGTTTTCGCCGGTGGAAGTGTGTTCGATTTATCTTCACCCGGTGGATCGGCTCGGCATTCTGCCGCTCATTCAAAATCAATGGGGGTTGACGCCCGCCAAAGACCAGCAACTCGGCGGCTTGTTGATGTGGGTTCCCGCGTGCCTGATTTATTTCTGCGGAATTTTTGGATTGTTCGCCCGCTGGCATGGTGAGACTGGCGACAAAGAAATTTTTGCTGAATCGCAATTAACCAAAACCATCATGGAGAAACCTCATGGCCGCTGAAACATCAAAACCTGAGCCTCCGGAATCGCATCCGGGATGGACTGTCCTGCCACCGGAAAAACCGCCGGAACCGGGCGTTTGGCCCGTGACCATGGCGCTCGGAATTACTTTTTTGGTGTGGGGACTGGTCACTTCACTGATAATCACCGGCGTCGGCGTTTGTTTATTTGCCGCAGCGCTCGCCGGCTGGATTCGAGATATTCGTCATGAAAGAAACAAACACTGAAAATAATCCAGCCGGCTGCCCGGCTTCCGCCGCAGAACTGTCGCGGCGAAAATTTCTCGCGCGTGTGAGTGTCGTTGTCGGCGGAGTCGGCGCGTTAATTTTGACACTGCCAGTGGTCGGCTTTGTTCTCGCGCCATTTTTTGAACGCCAAAAAGAAATCTGGCGTTCTGTCGGAAAAATTGATTCATTCAAAATTGGCGAAACGACGGCGGTGCAATATCAAGACGCTTCGCCATTGCCGTGGGCGGGCGTGACGGCGCGCAGCGCGGCGTGGCTGCGGCGCGTGGACGCAGACACTTTCATCGCTTTTTCCATCAATTGCACGCACCTCGGTTGTCCGGTGCGCTGGCTTGCGGAAGCGAATCTGTTCATGTGTCCTTGCCACGGCGGAGTTTATTACGAAGATGGAACCGTCGCCGCCGGGCCGCCGCCCTTGCCCTTGCCGCGCTATCCTGTGCGGGTGAAAGACGGCGACGTGCAGATTCAAACGGCACCCATTCCCATCACCAAATAACCGATGTTCAAACGAATTTTCCATCGCGTCCGGGATTGGGTGGACGACCGCACCGGCCTTCCCGAAATGATCGGCAAGACGGCGCGGCATCTCGTGCCGCCGGACGCCAAATGGTGGTATGTCTTCGGCAGCGCCACGCTCTGTGCCTTCATGGTTCAGGTCGTCACCGGCATTGCCCTGGCCTTTTCTTACATCCCCTCGGCCAGCGAAGCCTACTCGACGCTTCATTTCATCAGCAATGAAGCGCCGTTCGGACATTTTCTGCGTGGCCTCCATTATTACGGCGCGTCGGCCATGGTTCTGATGGTCGGCCTGCACATGGCACAGGTTTTTTTGGCCGGCTCCTACAAATTTCCACGCGAACTGAACTGGGCGACCGGCGTGCTGCTTTTGGGATTCACTTTGGTCATGGGTTTCACCGGGCAACTTTTGCGCGGGGATCAAAACGCGGTTTGGACCGTGGTCGTCGCGGCGGAACAAGCCGGGCGCGTGCCGTTCATTGGCCAATGGCTCGCGCATTTTATTTTGGGCGGCGACACCGTCGGCGGCGCAACCTTTACCCGGTTTTTTGCGATTCACGTTTTCATCATGCCCGGCTTTATTTTTGCCTTTGTCGGGCTGCATCTCTGGCTTGTCCTGCGCCACGGCATTTCCGAGCCGCCCAAACCCGGCAAGCTCGTTGACCCGAAAACCTATCGTCAGGAATACAAGGAACTGATTGGAAAAAAAGGAAAACCGTTTTGGCCTGACTCGGCTTGGCGCGATGTGGTCTTCTGCGTCGGAATGATCATAGTCATCGCGGCGCTGGCGCTTTTTTCTGGCGCGCCCCAATTGGGAAAACCACCCGACCCCAGCATCATAGACGCCACTCCGCGGCCGGACTGGTATTTCATGTGGTATTTTGCCATGCTCGCCCTGTTGCCGCACGGAACAGAACACTACTTGCTCGTTTACGGCCCGCTGCTCGTGGGAACTATTTTAATCGCGCTGCCGTTTTTTTTCAATCGCGGCGAACGCAGCCCGTGGCGGCGTCCATGGGCCATCTCCATCGTATTGATGACCGTGGTGATGATTGCGACATTGTGGATGGAAGGTGTGAAATCGCCCTGGTCGCCTAATTTCAAGGCCCAGCCATTGTCGGCGTCCGTCGTGGGCGCGACCAACGGCCCGGTCTTCCTCGGCGCGCAATTGTTTCACGACAAAGGCTGTTTGAACTGCCATTTGATCGGCGATGACGGCGGCCGGCGCGGGCCGGATTTGAGCGAGATCGGCGACAGACTGTCGAAAAACCAGATGGTTTTGAGAATCGCCAACGGCGCGGTGAACATGCCGGCGTATGCCGGGAATCTCAAGCCGACACAAATGGATGCCCTCGTGGCGTTCCTGCAATCGCGGAACACCGAACGGCCCTGATTCCCGGCCGGATGCGATTTCAAAGGGCGGCCGCTTTCATTTTGGCGTTTGCAGCACAAAATTTCCCGACCGCAGATGCAAGTCGCGCTGCGGGAATGGAACTTCAATTTTATTCTCGCGCAGCTTTTTCTCCATGGCGTAATAAAGCTCGCTCCGAAAACGTCGCGGCTTGGAAGACATTTCCGCCGTCCACACGGCGAGTTCAAAATTGAGCGAACTGTCGCCAAAGCCGTTGAAGAAAACATCCGGCGCGGGATCGGCCAGCACCTTCGGATGCTCCTTCGCCACTTCCAATAATATATTTCGCAATTTTTCCGGGTCGGTTCCGTAGGCAATACCCACTGGCAGCCGGATTCGCACACGCGGGTCGCCATGACTCCAATTCGTCACGGCATGGGAAGTTCCGAGTTTGGAACAATGATGGAAATGTTGTCGTTGGTGACAACGGTGGTGCTGCGCATACTGATTTTGACGACCTGACCGGCGACATTGCCGACTTCAATCCGGTCGCCGATGGTGATGGGACGCTCGGCAAGGATGATCAAGCCGCTGACGAAATTGTTGATGATGTTCTGCAAACCAAAGCCCACGCCCACGCCAATCGCCCCGGCGATCACCGCGAGCGAACTCAAATTCACGCCATTCACTTCCAGCGCGATGAAAAATCCGAGCGTGACGAAAACATATCCGGCAATTTTGCCGATGCCGTATTGGAGGGAAGTATCGAAGCGGGTGCGCTTCAGCAGCCGATGCACGATGAACTGGCGCAGCAGCCGGTTCACCACCAGCACCAGCAGCAACCAGAAAAAAATCTTTGCGAGCGTGGCAAATGTGAACTGGGTGTCGCCCAATTTTAACAAAGGGTATGCCAGGATTTTTTGCAATCCGTCCAAAGTGTGCGCCTCGACCGCCGGTTTTGGCCGGTGGAATGTGCGGATGGTTTGTTCCACATACAGTAATGGTTGTCGGGCGGCGCGAAAACATCAATCACTTTGAATATGATTATGGCTTGAAGTTGGGTGCAAATTTGAATATTTGAGATTTCGTCCGTGCGTTTGAATTTGAAGAAAAAATTAGCTTCAAAATTATGAGTGGTTTAAAGTTTCACCAGACTGGCGATTTGCCTTCATATGATTTCATTTTTTTCAAAAAAAATATCGCAGCCTTGGTATGTGCGCCTTTTGGGGTGGCAACTGACCCAAATAACACTTGCCGTCCTGTTTCTCGCTTTGGACTTTGTGAGCGGTCCGTTGATCCAGTTTCCAATCGCTTACATCATTCCCGTCGTTCTTGCCGCGCACTTTTCCCATCAACGCCTGAGCTATGCTCTGGCGATCATTCAGCCGGTGGTTCGCTTGGGATTTGTTTTTGTCTGGGACAATTCGGGAGGCCTGATCGCATCAAGTGTCAATGCCGTCATTCGCGTGGCTGTCTTGCTAATCATTGCCCGTTTCATCAACCGAATGGTGCGATTGGCGGGAGAGGTCAAACGCCTGGAAGGACTCCTGCCGATTTGCAGCTATTGCAAAAAGATTCGCAATGAGCGGAATGAATGGCAGAAAATAGAGACGTATATTTCAAAAAATTCGCAGGCTGATTTCACTCACAGCATTTGTCCCGACTGCGCCCACACACACTTCGGCGCTTATCTGGACGAATCCCGCAAGGCATGACCGCCTTGCTGGAATGTCGTTGGCAATAATAAACGCCGAGCTGACGAGATTACAGCTTTCAAAGTGCGTGCATCAAGGCCACAATGCGCATCGTGATGATTAAAGCTGAAAGGGAAAATTGTGAGTCTGATAGGTGCTTATCGTGAAAAGATGGAGCGCGGTTGCCTTCCCGGAATTTAGTTGCGTCTGCCCTGCATGGCTGCCATTCAACCACATCCTGGGAACTACTCGGATTCAATGGAATGGCCGGCGAAATCAATCTCGATTCTCCGCAAGATCAAAAGGAAATGATGATTCGCACTGTGCGAATGATGTCACAAGCCGCAAGCACCGGCGAAACTCTGACTCTT
>DATAUQ010000063.1:0-2992 GCA_036268155.1 Verrucomicrobiia bacterium
TGTCCTGCTAATATAAAGCGGTCAGAAAAATAAATTTCTAATGGGCAAATCCGCAATTTCCCGAAAACATTTATTGCGCGGCGATGGATTTTGGGTAAAAAATAATGGAACGACGGCTGATTGCCACAGATGACGAACAACACGGCTCAACAAAATGAAAACGACTGGCGCGCGCAAACTCAAATTTCCGCGCCGCCGAAGCAGGGGCTTTATGATCCGCAATTCGAGCACGACGCCTGCGGACTCGGTTTCGTCGTGGACATAAAGGGCAGAAAATCCCACAAGCTGGTTTCGGATGCGTTGCAGATTTTGGCGAACCTCGATCATCGCGGCGCGGTTGGTTGCGAACCGAACACGGGCGATGGCGCGGGCATTTTGATTCAAGTGCCGCATGATTTTTTTGTGGCCGAAGCGGCGAAGCTTGGTTTCAAACTTCCGGCGTTCGGACAATACGGCGTGGGACAATTGTTCCTGCCGAAAAATTCCGGCGAACGCGAAGCGATCAAAAAGGAACTCGCGAAAATTATTTCCGACGAAGGCCAGACGGTTCTCGGCTGGCGTGATGTGCCGGTGGATAATTCTTCGCTCGGCAAAACCGCCGTGGCCGCCGAACCGTTCATGGCGCAGGTTTTTGTCGGGCGCAATTCCGCGATCAAGGACGACGCCGCGTTTGAGCGGAAACTTTACGTCATCCGCAAAGTCGCGGAGCAGAAAATCCGTTACGACGGCAAAATCGCGGGCGGAAAAACATTTTACGTTTCCAGCCTGTCGGCGCGCACGCTGACTTACAAAGGCATGTTGATGTCCGAGCAGGTCGAAAAATATTACGACGATTTGCGAAATCCCGCCGTCACGACGGCGCTCGCGCTCGTGCATTCGCGTTTCAGCACAAATACTTTTCCAAGTTGGGATCGCGCGCATCCGAACCGCTGCATCGCGCACAACGGCGAGATCAACACGCTGCGCGGCAACGTCAATTGGATGAAGGCGCGGCAGATGTTGTTCGCGAGCAAACTTTTTGGCGTGGACATCAAAAAAATCATCCCGGTCATCAACACCGACGGCAGCGACTCGGCGCAGTTCGACAATTGCGTGGAGATGCTCGTCATGGCGGGGCGCGAATTGCCGCACGCGATGATGATGATGATCCCCGAGCCGTGGGAAAATCACGAGAGCATGGACGCGGAGCGCCGCGCGTTCTACGAATTTCATTCCTGCCTCATCGAACCGTGGGACGGCCCGGCTTCGATGGCGTTCACGGACGGAAAAATGATCGGCGCGTGTTTGGATAGGAATGGCCTGCGCCCGTCGCGTTATTACGTCACGAAAGATGATCTGGTCATCATGGCGTCGGAAGCCGGAGTTTTGCCGATCGCGCCGGAACGCATCGCCATCAAAGGCCGTTTGCAGCCGGGCCGGATGTTTCTTGTGGACATCGAGCAAGGCCGCATCGTCGCGGACGAGGAACTGAAAAAGAAATACGCGAGCGCGCAGCCGTATAAAAAATGGCTCGAGGAAAATCACATCCTGCTCGAAAATCTGCCCGAGCCGTCGGAAGCGACCGCGCCGGATCATCGTAAAGTTTTGCAACGGCAGCAGGCGTTCGGTTACACGTTCGAGGATTTGCGGTTCATCGTCGGCCCGATGGGCGCGGACGGCGTCCAGCCGCTCGGCTCGATGGGCACGGACACGCCGCTCGCGGTGTTGTCGAACAAGTCGCAGTTGCTCTACAATTATTTCAAGCAGTTGTTCGCGCAGGTCACGAACCCGCCGATTGATCCGATCCGCGAGGAGATCGTCACCTCGACCGAAATCATGCTCGGCGGCGAAGGCAACATCCTCGAACCGACGGCGGAAAGTTCGCGGATGATCAAGCTCAAGCACCCCATTCTCGCGAACGAAGAATTGGAAAAATTGCGGCAGGTCAACCGCTCCGGTTTCAAGGCCGTGACGCTGCCGATTTTGTTTGATAGTGGTGTGGGCGTCTCGCCCGCACGAAGCGAAAAAGATTCGCACGGGCAGGATGCCCATGCCACTAATCTTGAAGCCGCGCTCGCAAAATTATTTTCGGAAGCCGACAAAGCCATCGCCGACGGCGTGAACATTTTAATTTTGTCCGACCGCGGCATCAGCAAGGAACTCGCGCCGATTCCCGCGTTGCTCGCCGTTGCCGGTTTGCATCATCATCTCATTCGCAGCGGCACGCGCACGAAAGTCGGCCTCGTGCTCGAATCCGGCGAACCGCGCGAGGTGCATCATTTCGCGCTGCTCATTGGCTACGGTTGCACGGCCATC
The DNA here is from genome assembly GCA_036268155.1 of Verrucomicrobiia bacterium. Lineage (GTDB taxonomy): Bacteria > Verrucomicrobiota > Verrucomicrobiia > Limisphaerales > UBA11358 > UBA11358. The sequence goes on from DATAUQ010000063.1 coordinate 2,296, forward strand.
AATCCGTATCTCGCGTTCGCGACGCTCGACGATTTGATCCAGCAGGGCCTGCTGACCAAGACCGATCACAAGACCGCGATCAAAAAATTCATCAAGGCCGCGATCAAGGGCGTCGTGAAAACGATGGCCAAGATGGGCATCTCGACCGTGCAAAGTTATCACGGCGCGCAGATTTTTGAAGCCATCGGCCTCAACAGCGAAGTCGTGGAAAAATATTTCACCTGGACGCCGTCGCGGATTCAAGGCGTCGGCCTCGACGTGATCGCCGAGGAAGCGCTCGAACGGCATCGGCACGCGTTTCCCGACCGGCAGGTCAACGGCGTGCTCGACGCGGGCGGCCAGTATCAATGGCGCGACAACGGCGAATTCCATTTGTTCAACCCGCAGACGATTCACAAATTGCAAAACGCCTGCCGCACGGGAAATTACAAGATTTTCCAGGAATACGCCGCGCTCGTGAACAATCAGGCGAAAAATCTTTGCACGCTGCGCGGACTTTTGGATTTCAAATTCGCGGAAAATCCGGTTCCGATTGAAGAAGTCGAATCCGTTGACGAAATCGTGAAGCGTTTCAAGACCGGCGCGATGAGCTACGGCTCGATCTCAAAGGAAGCGCACGAAGCGCTCGCCGTCGCGATGAACCGCATCGGCGGACGCAGCAACACCGGCGAAGGCGGCGAAGACCCGGCGCGTTACA